>DASXZS010000163.1:0-2549 GCA_036501785.1 Acidimicrobiales bacterium
GATGTCTCTCATCTCATAAATAGATACTGAGAATCTCGTAAAACTCGTTGCCAGATGGAGATGGATGGGCCATACTGATGAACACAGCGCTTCGGCCGGTATCCCCCCCACTGGACCGCAAGCCGTATGCGAAGGGCCTGGCTCCCCCCCTGCCGGGCCCTTCGCCGCGTCTGGGACCGGGTTGCGCCTCACCACCGAGGTGAGACGCGAGGGCGAGGTGCGCGAGCATCAGCGCCGATGCCCGCCCCTTCCGGCCGCCAGATCAGTCTCGCTTTCGCCGACCAGCAACTGACGGTGGTCGAGGTGGGCGGCGGGATCCGTAGCTACAGCGTCGATGGGCTGGCGGTGTTGGACGGGTACCGGGCGACGGAGATGTGCTCCGGGGGCCGAGGCCAACTGCTCGCCCCCTGGCCCAACCGGCTGGGCGGCGGGCGCTTTGCCTGGGCCGGCCGCGAATGGCAGACGGCCTTGACCGAACCGGAGCAGCACAACGCCATACACGGGCTGGCCCGGTGGGCGAACTGGACAGTCGCCGACGAGGCCGCGGACTCGGCCCGGTTGGAGTACCGGCTCTATCCCCAACCGGGATGGCCGTGGATCGTCGATCTGGCCGTGACGTACTCGTTGTCGGCGGCCGGCCTCGAGGTCTGCACCCAGGCGACCAACCTGCCCGGCGGGGCCGGTCCCTGCCCGTTTGGCGTCGGATGGCACCCGTATCTGGCTGCGTTCGAGGGGTCGGTGGACGACGCGGTGCTGACTGTGCCGGCGGAGACCACCTACGTGATGGACGACCACGGGCTGCCGGTCGCCAAGCGCCCAGTCGAGGCGACCGACGTGGACTTTCGGGCCGGCCGACGCATCGGCGCCGCCCAGTTGGACACCGCGTTCACCGATCTGGTCCGAGGCGGCGAAGCTCGGGCCGTCGTGGAATTCGCCGCGGGCGGCGGATCCGATACGAGCACCCGGCGGGGGGCCGGGCGCCCGACCGCCAACCCGACACCGACCCCTTCGACCACCCGCCTGTGGATGGACGCCGCCTTCACCCACCTCATGGTCTTCTCCGGCGACACCCTTCCCGAAGCCGGCCGGCGCCGGCGAGGCCTGGCCGTGGAGCCCATGACCTGCGCTCCCGACATGCTGCGCACGGGTGACGGCCGGCTGGTCCTGGAGGAGGGCGAGACCTTCGAGGCCACATGGGGGCTGTCCTCCTCCGCCGGCGGGTCATAGCTGGCGATGGCGAAGAGAAGTCTGCCCGTTCGGACAGCCTGAGGGCCCTTCAGTTTTGGCTGATCCGCGCCGATTGTCGATGCATGGCAACGATGCCCCCGCCCCTGCGATTGCGGGAGAGCATTCCCCTGCCGCAGGGGTCCGACGTCGCCGTAGGGGTCGGGGCGGGCGGCCAGTACCTGGTGGTCCCGGTCGCCGGCCGCTCGGGGCCGTGCTGGGTGTGCGCCCCGGCGTCGGACCGGGCGGTCGCCTGCGTGCGGACCGGCGAGACGTCGCCGTGGACGGTGCTCCATCACAGTGCTACCGGCACGGTCGACATCTACCGGACGCTGCGAGACGGTTCGGTCCGAGAGTCGGTAGTGCTCTGCGCCCGGCTGCCGCTGGGGCGCACCGTGCTGGCTGCGACCTGAGCCGCCGCGCTCAGCTCTTGACGCCCAGGCGGCTGCCGAGAAACTGCAGCACCTGATCGAGCGCGGCCCGGGTTGGAGTGCCCTCGCGGTCGTCGAGATGCTCAGTGAGCACGGAGTGGGCCATCTTGGGATGCCCGTGGGGGTTGCCCGGCGCCGAGTCCAGCTCCACTGCGATGAACCGGTCGCCCAGCTTCTTGCGCAGGAGCTGGAAGCGCTCGGCCGGCGCCGCCCTGTCCCCCGTAAAGCGCAGGCCCAGCACGCAGACCCCCTCGTCGGCGGCCCGAGCCTGGATGCGGGTCCAGTCGGCGGGCGAGACCTGGATGTCGGATCGCCGGGCCTTTCCGACCGGCAGGGGCAGGGAAGGTTGG
The DNA here is from genome assembly GCA_036501785.1 of Acidimicrobiales bacterium. Classification (GTDB taxonomy): domain Bacteria; phylum Actinomycetota; class Acidimicrobiia; order Acidimicrobiales; family Palsa-688; genus PALSA-693. Next base: position 2,006 of record DASXZS010000163.1, read on the forward strand.
CTCAGGACCGGCGCCACCACCGAGTCGTCGACGGTCATGGCCAGGCCGAATCCGCCGGTGTAGCACATGCCCACCACGCCGACGCCGGGACCGCCGCATCGCTCGTGCTCGGCCGCGGCCAGGGCGCGCAGCCAGCTGATGATCGGGCTCGAACGACCGATGGCAAAGCCGGAGAATTCCCTGGAGATGCACACCTCGGCCAACGACCGGGCCGCGTACCCGCCGCTCGCCGGTCGACCGGGCTGGCCGAACAAGTGGGGCAGCACAACCGTGCAGCCCAGTGCCCGGACCCGATCCGCGAAGGCCGCCACCAGTGGGGTGATGCCCGGGATCTCGCTGAGGACCAGCACCGCTGGTCCCGAGCCGGCCCGGTAGATGTCGTGGCCGAACCCGCCGGCCGTGAACACCTCCCGGTCGAACGCGTCCATCACGGGGTCGGTCATCGGCCGCACGTTAGACGGACGTCGGTGGCCCGGGCAGCTCCGACCGTGGCCCCTCCGACTCCTGGGGTGGGCCGGGGCGCTAGTGCGCCGCTTCGAACTGG
>DASXZS010000164.1:0-4834 GCA_036501785.1 Acidimicrobiales bacterium
CGAGCCATCCGGCTGGTGGGAGTGGAGGCCGCCGCCGCCCCGCCGGCGGTGCTGGACGCCATCGCCGGCGCCGACCGGATCGTCATCTGCCCGTCCAATCCCCTGGTGTCGATCGGGCCGGTGCTGGCGACCGGGGGGATCGGGGTGGCCGTTGCCGCCCGTCGCGAACGGGCGGTGGCGGTGTCGCCCATCGTCGCCGGCAAAGCCCTCAAAGGGCCGGCGGACCGCATGCTGACCGAGCTGGGCTACGAGGCGTCCGTCGCCGGCGTGGCCCGCCTGTGGGCGCCGTACGCGGCCAGCTTGGTCATCGACCAGGCGGACGCCCACCTGGCCGAGGCGGTGACGGCTGCGGGGATGCGGCCGGTGGTGACCGCCACCGTCATGACCGGCCCGGCGGAAGCCGCGGCCCTGGCCCGCACCGTGCTCGACGTAGCCACCGACGCGGCCCCGGCTCGATCGTGACCATCAGCCTCATCCCGGTCGGCGGGCTGCCCGAGGTGCGCCCGGATGACGACCTGGCCGCGCTGATCGCCGACCGGGCCGAGCTGGAGGCGGGCGACGTGGTGGTCGTCACCCAGAAGGTGGTCTCCAAAGCGGAGGGCCGCCTGGTCCCGGTCGACCCCGATGATCCCCTCGCCCACAAGGCCCTGGTGCACGAAGAGGCGGTGCGGATCCTCCGCCGCCGCGGTGACCTGATCATGACCGAAACCAGGCATGGCTTCGTCTGCGCCAACGCCGGCGTCGACCTGTCCAACGTCGAAGCCGGCTGGGCCGCCTTGCTGCCGGTCGACCCGGACCGTTCGGCCCGGCGCATCCGGGACGGCCTGCGAGCCCGCGCCAAGGTGGAGGTGGGCATCATCGTCTCCGACACCTTCGGGCGAACCTGGCGGCGGGGGGTGACCGACGTGGCCATCGGCACGGCCGGGGTGGCAGGCGTCGTCGACCTGCGCGGCAGCCGCGACGCCCTGGGTCGGGAGCTGGCCGTCACCGAGGTGTGCGTGGCCGACGAGCTGGCCGCCGCCGCCGAGCTGGTGATGGGCAAGGCCGCCGGCATCCCGGTGGCCATCGTGCGCGGCGTCGACCCGGGCTGGCTGCGCGACGGGTCGGTCCGGGAGGAGATCGTGCGCCCGTACCGCGAGGATCTTTTCAGATAGCTACACGGGCCGGTCGCGGAACCAGTCGAGCACGGCCGCGGCGCCCTCGTCCAACGACGTCCACGGCTTCCAACCCAGGTGGATGGCGGCCCGGCCCGGGTCCAGGCAACTGCGGTGCAGCTCGCCGGGGCGGGCCGGCGCCCGCACGGCCGGGTGGTCGACCCCGGCATGGTCGGCCATGGCCTGGTACAGGTCGTTGACGCTGGTCTCGGTGCCGGTACCGATGTTGAGCACCAGCCCGCCGCCGCGCTCGGCCGCCCGGGCGAAGGCGTCGACCACGTCGTCCACGTAGACGAAGTCCCGGGTCTGGGCGCCGTCGCCGTACACCGTGCATGGTTCGCCGGCCAGGAGGCGCCCAGCGAAGATTGCCACCACCCCCGCCTCCCCGTGGGGATCCTGCCGGGGCCCGTACACGTTGGCCAGGGCCAGGGCGGTGAACTCCAGGTTGTGCAGCTCCCGGTAGGCGGCCAGGTAGTCGCCGACCACCTTCTTGGACACCCCGTACGGCGACACGGGCCGCTGCGGGTACGACTCCTTGACCGGCAAGTCCGCCGGGTTGGGACTGCCGTAGATGGTCCCCCCGCTCGAGGCGAACACCACCTTGCGGGCGCCACTCGACCGGGCTCCCTCCAGGACCCGCAGCGACCCCATCACGTTGACGTCGGCGTCGAAGATGGGATCGGCGACGGACACCCGCACGTCGGCCTGCGCGGCCAGGTGGAAGATCACTTCCGGGCGGCATTTGTTGATGAGCTCGGCCAGGTCCGGTGACCGCACGTCGAGCTGGTGGAAGATCAGGTGCCCGACCCGGCTGCGCCGGGCCTCGGCCAGGTTGGCGAGGGACCCGGTGGCCAGGTTGTCGACCGCGTCGACGTCGTGGCCCTCGGCCAGCAGCCGGTCGACCAGGTTGGAGCCGATGAACCCGGCGCCGCCCGTGACCAGCGCTTTCAAGAGGACACCGGGTGGCGGTCGCCCGCCAGGCGGGCCCCGGCCGGGACCACGGCCCCGTCGCCCACCACCGAGAGGTCCGAGATGACGGCGTCGCGCTCGATGCGGGCCCCGCGCCCGATGATCGAGGCCCGCACCTGGGCGCCGGGCGCGATGTCGACCTCGTCGAAGCACACCGACGCCTCCACCACCGCCCCGTCACCCACCCTGACCCCGGCGCCGAGCACGCTCAAGTCGACGGACGCCCCGTCGGCCACATCCGACCCGACGCCGACTGCGCCGGCGTAGCGCAGATTGGCCGCCAGAAAGGTGGCCGGGGTGCCGGCATCCACCCAGTCGGCTTCGGAGGGCCAGGCGTACAGGCGTCCGTCCCCGACGAGGGACGGGAAGGTCTCCCGTTCGATCGACACCCGCCGGCCGCCGGGGATGCGGGCCAGGACGGACGCCTCCAGCACGTAAGTCCCGGCGTTGATGAGGTTGGTGGGCGCCTCGTCCCGGGGCGGCTTCTCGATAAAGGCCACCACCCGGCCCACCGCGTCAGTGGGGACCACCCCGAACGCCGACGGGTCCTCGACGGGGGTCAGGGCGATGGTGGCTTCGGCTTGGCGGTCCCGGTGGAACGCCACCAGGCCGCTCACGTCCAGCCCGGTCAGCACGTCGCCGTTGACCACCACGAAGGTGTCGTCGATTCGGGCGAACTGGGCGGCAAAACGAATGGCCCCGGCGGTGTCCAGCGGGCTGTCCTCGACCGCGTAGACGAGCTTGACCCCGACGCACGTGCCGTCCGGGTAGGCGTCGATGAAGGCGTCCGGCCGGTACCCGAGCGACAACACCGCCTCGTCGACGCCGTGCTCGGCGAGCTGCTCGAGGACCCGTTCGATCATGGGCCGGCCCCCGACCGGGAGCATCTGCTTGGGGGTGGTGAAGGTCAGGGGCCGCAGCCGGCTGCCTTCGCCGCCGACCAGGACTACCGCCCTCATTTCTTCTTCACCGTCGTCGACGTGGTAGGTGGCACGGTGGTGGCGGGTGTGGCGGGTGTGGCGGGTGTGGCGGGTGTGGCGGGAGTGGTGGTGCTGGGGGTCGTCTTGGCGGCGGGCGCCAGCTTCGTCAGGTTGGTCTGGACGTATGCCGGCGGCGGGGGGATGCTGTTCTTGTCGGACGCCGGGACGAAGGCGATCGTCAGCAGCGACTGATCGACCAGGAGGATGTTGCGGGGGTCGATGGTCGCCAGGGTGCCGGTGGTGGCTCCGGCGAAGTTGAACTGCGTGACGTACACGTGCGAGGCCTTGCCGCCGCAGCTGTCCTCGTCGTGGTACAGCTTCCCGCCCGGCACCTGCAGCTCGGCGGCGTTGAGCTTCATCCCCACCGCGCTGGCGAACTTGCCGAGGGTGGCGTTCTTGCCGGCCGCCGACTTCACCGTCGGGTGGATGTGGATGATCCCGTCGCCGTTGCCGGTCGTGATGCCATACGGGTCCTTGGCGTGGGTGATGGCCGGCACGAACTTGCCGCACTCGTACACCGCGTACCCCTCGTTCCAGACGGTGCCGACGGTGGGCGCGATAGATCCGGCGTTGTTGATGGCGGACAGGCGGCGGTCCCGGCTGGCGATGGTGCCGACGACGCCGAGGATGACCACCACCGCGATGACGCTGAAATACGTCCACGGCGTCCGGCCCCGGTGGGTGCGCCCGCCGCCGGTGCCGGCGGCGCGCGCCACTTTCTTACTGGAGGAAGCCTTGCCCATAGCGTCGTTCAGGGTAGCGGCCGCGGCGCCGGCTCGGGGTTCGTCCCCCCCGGCTCGGGCCCCGCGCTCGCCGGCCGGTCGGCGGTGGCGCCGGGCACTTCGAGGATCGCCGGCCGGCCCAGGCGGTGCTGGGCCATGGCGACGGCCAGCCGCCCCGCCAAACCCGCACCGACGACGGGCAGGGCCGCCCGCTTGGCCCCGACCGTGGTGCGCCAGGCGAACCGCCACATCGATCGGTGGTGGGCGGCCAGCATCCGGTAGGGGTGACGGTTGGCCGACACCCCTTGGACGTGGAGCACCTCGGCGGCGGGTTCGTAGCCGACGGCCCACCCGGCCCGGGCCAGCCGCCAGCACAAGTCGACGTCCTCCAAGTACATGAAATACGACGGATCGAAGCCCCCGACGGCGTCCCACGCCTGCCGGCGGGCCAGGAAGCAGGCGCCCGACACCCAGTCGACCCGGGCCGCCTGCCGGTGGTCCCAGTCGAGCAGCCGGTAGCGGCGGGTGAACGGGTTCCTGGGCGCGAGCAGGCCAAACAGACCGTGCCCGATGGCGTCGACCAGGTCCGGGAAGGTGCGCGCCGACGGGTACAACGACCCGTCCGGGTTGGTCAGGCGGGGCCCCACCAGCCCGACGGTGGCGTCGGCGGCCAGGGCGGCCCGCAGCGTCGCCATCGACCCCGGGCGCAGCTCCAGGTCGGGGTTGCACACCAGCAGGTGCTCGGCGGCGCGCCCTTCGGGGGTGGCCGCACCCCGGTTGGCCCCCCGCCCGTACCCCAGGTTGGCGCCGGTGGGCAGCCACCGGGCGCCGGCCGCCACCGTCACCTGCTCCGAGGTGTCGACCGAGCCGTTGTCCACCACGATGATCGTCTCCACCCCGTTGGCGGCCAGCGACTCCAGGCAGGCGGCCAGATGGCGGGCGGCGTTGTAGTTGACGACGACTGCGGCAACCGAGCCCGCGGTCACCCCCCCGGGCGGCTGGCGAACCA
>DASXZS010000165.1:0-6537 GCA_036501785.1 Acidimicrobiales bacterium
GTGTTCGGGTCGGCGGGCGGCGGGCCCAGGCACCCGGACTGGTACTACAACCTGGTGGCCCATCCCCGGGTCGAGGTCGAGTTCGGGGACGACACGTTCAGCGCCACCGCCACTGTGCTCTCGGGACCCAAGCGCGACGAGGTCTACGCGCGCCAGGTCGAGGTCTTCCCCGCCTTCGGCGATTACGAGAAGAAGACGACACGCGTCATCCCGGTGGTCACCCTCACCCGATACGAGGCCCAGTGAGCACGGATGTCCTGACTTCGGGCTGTCTGGCGCCGGGGTTGCTGAAAAATCGCTGAGATTTCGCGAGATCGATGAACGTGCGGGCCGAGGGAAGGCCCTTACGCTCGCGGGCATGCCGGTGCGACCACTCCGAGGGCACCCGGGGACGTCGGCGTGACGCAACTCGACGAGCGCCCCGTCGGCGCCCCGACGGTCCGACGGCCCACCGGGCGACGGCCGCGCACGAGAGAGCAGATCATCCGCCGGCGCCGGCTCTTCGCCATCGGCGTCCTGGCCGCCGGGATCTTCGTCATCTGGCTGGCCGTCTCGCTCGGCTTCGCCCTGACCAATCCCGCCCTCGGCACCTCGTTCTCCTCCCGCTTCGCCGAATGGGCCCGTGAGAACGGCGGGGGCAGCCTCGTCAACTGGGTCGAGAAGGAGTGGTACAGCCATCATCAGCCCCCGGTCGGTGGGAAACCACCGAACGGTGAGATCACCCGGGTCCACGGGGGCGCCACCGCCCCGGTGACGTCGTCGGTCTCCCACCTCCCGGCGCCGGCGGCGATCGCGCCGTTCGCCAGCCCGGCGGTGCCCGGGGAAGGCCAGTGGTCAGCTGCCGGACGGCTCGTCCATGGACTGCCGGCCATTTACGAAACGCGCCTGCGACCCGACGCCGTCCACACCAGCGAGGTGGTCGGGATCGCCTGGATGGACACCAAGCTGCTGAAGGCGACGCTGTACTCGGGCAGCCAGATCCCCGGTGGCGGGCCCTTCACCCACACGGCACCGGTACAACCGACGGCAGCCAACTCCCTGGTGGCGGCCTTCAACGCCGGCTTCCTGCTGTCGGGATCGAACGGCGGCTACTACACCGACGGCCGGACGGTGGCGCCGTTACGCCAGGGCGCGGCCTCGTTCGTGATCGACAAGAACGGCGACGTCACGCTGGGCCAATGGGGCCGCGACGTGAGCATGTCGGCCAACGTGGTCTCGGTGCGCCAGAACCTCAACCTGCTGGTGGACAACGGCCAGCCGGTCCCCAGCGTGAGTAACGCCAACAGCTCGGCCTGGGGCGCCACCCTCGGGGGCGGCCTCGATGTGTGGCGGTCCGGTGTGGGCGAGACGCTGAACGGGGCGCTGGTCTACGTCGGCGGACCGGCCCTCAACATCAGCACCCTGGCCGATCTGCTCGTCCGCGCCGGGGCGGTGCGGGCCATGGAGCTCGACATCAACACCGACTGGGTCAACCTGGCCACCTTCGCTCCCCCAGCCGGCACGAGTGCGGCCTCGGCGACCGACGGCGTGGACCTCCTTCCCACCATGGCCGGCGCCCCGGGTCGGTACTTCGCCACCTGGTGGGCCCGGGACTTCTTCACCATGTCGGCGCGTTAGGCCCATGTCGCAGGGATCCCGTCCGGTGGCCCGAGCTGGGCCTGGTCATGCCCGCACCCGGGCCGCGCCCCGACCCGCCCTCGGCTGGGCGCGTCTGCGGAGGCCGCCGCGGGCGCAGTACCTCTTCGGGTGGGCCATCCTCCCGCTCCGGGCCTTTCTCGGCTTCACCTTCTGCTTCGCCGGCCTCCAGAAGCTGGCCAATCCCAACTTCTTCAACGCCAACAGCCCGTCGAGCATTCACGCGCAGCTCATCGCCGCCATACGGATCAGCCCGCTCCACTCCATCCTCGGGCATTTCCTCCAGTTCGCCACGCCGATAGGCGTGCTCATTGCGCTGGGGGAGATCGCGGTGGGGATGGGGGCGTTGCTCGGACTGTGGACACGGGTCGCCGCCGTGGGCGGCGCCGTCCTCGCGTTCACGTTGTTCCTCACCGTCAGCTTCCACTCGTCGCCCTATTACACCGGCGCGGACATCGTCTTCCTCTTCGCCTGGCTCCCCCTCATCGTGGCGGGCTCCGGTGGTGTGCTCTCACTTGACGCCCTGCTGGCCGACCGCGCCCAGAAGGAAGGGGGACTCGCCCCCCAGACGATCGTCCCCGTCCCATTCGAGCTGATTCAGCGGTCGTGCGGGCAATTCGACGAAGGACGCTGCGCCGCCCGGGGCGGCCAGCCCTGCCAGATCGCCCCGTGCCCCTTCCTGGCCCAGGGCCGGGACACCATCGTCGCCCGCGGGCCCGATGACATCGACCGCCGCATGGTGGTTCTCGGCGGCACCGCGGTCGGTGTCGCTGGCGCGATCGGACTCGCCACCGCGGGCGTGGCCGCGGTCGCCGGCCGAATCGCCGGTGGCGCCAAGGCCCCGGCCGGCGGCGCGACGGTGTCGCTCCCGGCCCATCCGGGCGCGGCCCCGACCACCGCCCCGACCACAACCGGATCCACGACCACGCCGACGACCGCCGCCGCCGGGCCCACCACGACGACGACGGTCCATGCGGCCACGCCCAAGGGCACCCGGATCGGCCCGGCCAAGGATGTGCCGGTCGGGGGCGCGGCCCAGTTCAACGATCCGTCCAGCGGGCAACCCGGCCTGATCCTCCAACCGGCCCGCGGGCAGTTCCTGGCGTTCAACGCCGTGTGTCCCCACGCCGGCTGCACGGTCGGGTACTACGCCGGGTCACAGCTCATCGTCTGCCCCTGCCACGGGTCCGAATTCAATCCCTCGACGGGGGCCGTCGAAGTCGGCCCGGCGCAGCGGGGGTTGGCCAAGATTCCGGTCGCCCTCGGTCCCGATGGTGAACTCTATGTAGATGGCTGAGACGCCCACCCGCATCCTGCTGGTCGAGGACGAAGCCCACCTCGCCGAGGCGATCGCCCACGGCCTGCGCGCCGAGGGCTTCGAGGTGACCGCCGTCAGCGACGGGATCGAGGGGACCGAGCGCGCCCGCCACGGCGGGCACGACCTGGTCATCTTGGACATCCTGCTGCCCGGTCGCAACGGCTTCCAGATCTGCGCCCTGCTGCGCCAGGAGGGGCACCGCTTCCCGATTCTCATGCTCACGGCCAAGGACGGCGACCTCGATGAGGCCGAGGCGCTCGACACCGGGGCCGACGACTACCTGACCAAGCCCTTCTCCTTCGTCGTCCTGGTGGCGAGGATCCGGGCGCTCCTGCGCCGGGGCCACCCTGAACGCGGTCCGGTCATCACGGTGGGCGACCTGGTGCTTGATGCCGCCGGCCATCGGTGCCATCGAGGGGCGACCGAGATTGCCCTCACGCCGCGCGAGTTCTCCCTGCTCCAGTACCTGATGCACGCAGCGGGTGACGTGGTCACCAAGGCCGACATCCTGGCCAATGTGTGGGGCGAGCAGTTCGAGGGGGACCCCAATATCGTTGAGGTCTATGCGGGGTACCTCCGCCGGAAGATCGACGTCGCCTTCGACCGTGACGCGCTGCAGACGGTACGAGGGGTCGGGTACCGGCTAGATGCCGGCGGGGGCTGATCCGGTGCCATCCAACCGCCGCATCAAGCTGGGCTCGCTGCTGGCCTCGGTGCGGGTGCGGATCGCCCTGGCCGCCTTCGCCGTGGTGGCGGTGACCATGGCGGCCGGCGGTACCGCGCTCGTGTGGGATCTGCACCGGTCCCTGGTCGGCAACCTCGTCTCGACCGCCAGCGCCGAGGCGAGCGACATCGCGGCGATCATGGCCCAACCCGTCCTGCCCGACCACCTCCCCCAGCCGCGCCAGGGTTACGCGGCGCAGGTGGTCGACCCCTCCGGTCGGGTGATCGCCACCACCGCCGACCTCACCGATCGCCACCCCCTGGCCCGGGTGCACCCGCGCCGCGGGACCAGCTCCGTCTTCTCCACCCCCGGCTCGCTGCTGGACGCGGACGACCCCCTCCTCACCGTGGCCATGGGCGTGTCGGGCCCACGGGGCCCGCTCACCATCTACGTGGTGGCATCGACGGAGCCGGTCGAGAACTCCGGCCACGTCCTGACGTTGGCCCTGGCGCTAGCGCTGCCCCTGCTGTCACTCCTGGCCGGCTTCCTGGCCTGGATGCTGGCGGGCCGCGCCCTGCGACCGGTCGAGGCGGTCCGCGTCGAGGTCTCGGAGATCTCGGGCAGCGACCTCCAGCGCCGGGTCGTCGTGCCGCCCGTCGACGACGAGGTCGGGCGCCTCGTGCGCACCATGAACGAGATGCTCTCGCGCATCGAAGCCGGTGACGATCGTCGCAAGCAGTTCGTCTCGGACGCCTCCCACGAGTTGCGCAGCCCGCTGGCCGCCCTCCTGGCCCAGGTCGAGGTGGCCCGGGCCCATCCCGATCTGGCTGATTGGCCGGCCGTGGCCGAGGCCGTGCTGGAGGACGGGACCCGGCTGTGGAAGATCGTCGACGATCTGCTCCTCCTGGCCCGCAGCGACGAGGGGCACCTCCGGGCCGGCCACGAGTCCGTCGACCTCGACGAGCTGGTGCTGGCCGAGGGCCGACGGTTGGCCGAACACGGGCGGGTGTCGATCGATCTCTCGGCCGTGGGCGCGGCCCGGGTGATCGGCGATCCGGACCAGTTCAGCCGGGTGGTGCGCAATCTGCTGGAGAACGCCGAGCGTCACGCCACGCACCTGGTCGGGGTCGAGCTCCGCAGCCACGGCGCCTGGGTGGAGCTGACCGTGGCCGACGACGGTCCGGGCATCCCGGTGGACCAGCGCGCCCAGGTCTTCGAGCGGTTCGTCCGGCTCGACGAGGCTCGCAACCGTCCGAGCGGGGGCACCGGGCTCGGTCTGGCCATCGTGGGCGAGGTCGTCGCCGTCCACGGCGGCACGGTCACGGTGGCCGACAGCGTCGGCGGGGCTCGCTTCGTGGTGCGCCTGCCCAAGGCCGGGTACGACGGCCCCGCCGCCCCGGCCTCGGCTCCGGCCCGGGGGACGACGGCCCCGGTCACCCCGCCCCTCTCGCAGGTGACGGTCCGCTAGGGCCGTGCCTGCGGCTGAGAGAACCCTAAGAACGGACGGCCGCGCCGCGGGCGGAGTCCCCGAGGTTGGTTGCTACGGTCCCTCCATCGGATTGAAGCCCGAAATTTGGCATGCGCCAGTGGAGAGTGACCCGCCCCCGCCGGGGCCGGTCCCCTCACACGATCGAACCCTCCGCCTCCTCTTGCGGGCCAGCCGGCCCAAGCAATGGACGAAGAACCTCCTGGTGTTCGTGGCGCCGGCCGCCGCCGGCTCCTTCGACCACCCCGCCTCCTTCGGCCGGGCCGCCGCCACCTTCGGGATCTTCTGCCTCGTCGCCTCGGGGACATACCTGATCAACGACACCGTCGACGCCGAGGTCGACCGGCATCACCCGGTGAAGCGTCTCCGTCCGGTCGCCTCGGGAGAGCTGCCGGCACCTCGGGCCCTCGTGCTCGGGATCGGCCTGGCCGCGGTGTCCACCGGCGCCGGCTGGGGCCTGGCCGGCTGGAAACTGTCGTTGGTCCTGGCCACCTACTCGGCCGTCAGCATCGCCTACAGCGTCCGGTTCAAGCGGGAACCGGTGATTGAGCTCGCCTTCCTGGCCGCCGGCTTCGTGCTCCGGGCGGTGGCCGGCGGCGTGGCCACGGGGGTACCGCTCTCCAACTGGTTCCTGGCCGTCACCTGCTTCGGCGCGCTCTTCGTGGCGACGGGCAAACGGGCGGCCGAGCTCGAGCTCCTAGGCCCGGAATCGCAAACGCATCGCCAGTCGTTGGCCAAGTACACCGCCTCGTTCCTCCGCTCGACCCTCACCCTCACCGCATCGGTGACGGTCACGGCGTACTGCCTGTGGGCCTTCGGGAGCACGGTGCTGGGGGCCACGGACCCGCACGACAAGATCTGGGTCGAGCTGACCGTCATCCCGGTGATCCTCGGCATTCTCCACGTGCTGCAACTGCTGGACCGGGGCGAGGGCGGGGCCCCCGAGGAGCTGGTGTTCCGCGATCGCATGCTGCAACTGCTCGGCGTGGGGTGGGTGGCGCTCTTCGGCATCGGCATCTACACCTGAGGGTGCGCACGCTCGATCCACCGCGCCGCGACACCGGCGGGCCGCGCGTCCTGCTGACCGGCTGGGGCCGCACGGCGCCCACCGCGGCCCATGCCGTGCGCCCGGAACAGCCCGAAGACGTCACCACCCTGCTGCGCGAGCGGCGCGGCGCGGCCGGCCTCATCGCGCGCGGACTCGGACGGAGCTACGGCGACGCCGCCCAGTGCGCCGGCGGGACCGTCCTCGACATGACCGGCCTCGACCACATCGGGCCGATCGACCCGACGACCGGTCTGGTCCGCGTGGAGGCGGGCGCCAACCTGCACCAGCTCCTGGCCGTTACGCTCCCCCAGGGCTGGTTCATCCCCGTCTCCCCCGGCACCAGGCAGGTCACGATCGGCGGGGCCATCGCCGCCGACATCCACGGG
>DASXZS010000166.1:0-9905 GCA_036501785.1 Acidimicrobiales bacterium
CGCGACCAGGGTCGATCCGCTCAGCTGGGTGATGTGGCCGCGGTACTGACTCGGGATGGTGGTGCTGCCGAGGGTGACCTGGCTGCTGGTGAGGGTGACCCCGCCGCCGGAGGGCTGGCCGGTCAGCACCATCGTCAGCCGCCCACTCTGAGCGCCCGTGACGGTCCCCGAGATGGTGACGGACACCAGTCCGTTGGCATCCGGTCCGCTCTGCTGCTGGCTGCCCTGGAAGGTGCCGGTGAACGGCACCGTCAGGGCTCCATTGGTCCGGGCCCTCCCGGACGTCCCGCTGGACGACGCCGCGGACGAGGCGGCGCCGGCTGCTGGAGACCCAAGCAAGGCGGTGGGCGTCCCAGCCCGGCGAGCCCAGCCCGGCCGTAAGGGCCCGGTGACCGTCCAGGCGGCCACTGCCACCGGCAGGGCGATGCTGGCCAGCACCGCAGCCCCCCGCCGGGGGGCGTTGGTGATCGACCATCCGCTCGCCAGGCGCCACCACAACGCGGCCAGGACCGCGGTGATGCAGGCCAGGTTGATGAAGAGGACCCACCCCAGTTTGGTATCCGAGCCAGTCCCGAGTCCGTGCACCACGGCCAGCGGCCAGCAGGCGTAGGCGGCCCAGTGCACGGCGCGCCATGCTCCGAATCCGAGGCGGTCACGGAGCAGGCTGGTGACCACCAGGGCGACGAGCAGGTCGACGGACAGCGCCCCGAGCCCCAGCCAGAGGGGCCGGTACTTGCCGACGAAGGGGATGAACACATCGACCACCCGTATGGGCGCGTAACTGTCGAGGACTGCGGTGACGATATGGACCGCCAGCACCACCACCGCCAGCAGCGAGGCGTTCTTGTGCAGCGCCGACACCACGAAGCGGGGCCAGCCGGGCCGGGCGAAGCGCACGATCTGAGTAAGCCCGATGACCATCGTGACCGTGAGCAGGATGAGTGCCACTAGGCCGAAGCCGCGGGTCAGGTACCACAGGGCCCGCGAGTTCGTCGACAGGGAGGCGGCTACCAGCACGGCGCAGCCGGTACGCCAGGCTCGCTGCCGGCCTCCGCCGAGCCGCCGACCTCGGCCGGCCAGCCGGCGACGGTGACGACCTCCCCGGCGGGGTTGACCAGGCGGGCGGGCAGGTTCAGCTCCTGGAGCCATCGCGGCGCGGCCGGTCCGAGGATGATCGCCGCGCAGGACGCGGTGTTGGCGTCGAGGCAGGAGGCGGCCGCCACCGTGACGGTTCGCCAGTGCTCCACAGCCGGAAGGCCGGTAGCGGGGTCGACGATGTGGTGCATGACCTGCCCGCCCCGTTGCCACCGGCGCGCCGAGGTGCTCGACGTGGCCAGTCCTCCGGTCACGACCGAGACGGCGGGGCCGCCGGTCTCAGGGGGATCGGCGTGATGGTGGGCCACCCGCACGATCCACCCGCCCTCCGGAGCCGGTCCTGCTACGGCGATATCACCCCCGAGGCTGACCAGGATGCCGGCACCGGTGACGACTGCGGCGGCGGCAACCGCCCGATCGGCGCACAGGGCCTTGGCGGTGGCCCCCAGGTCGAGCTCCACTCCCGCGGGGATCCGCACTGTGGCGTCATGCCGGTCGACGCGCACCGCTTGCCAGCCGGGGACAGGCTGTAGGGCGAACTGCACCGCCGGGCCAGTGGCCTCGATCGCCGCGAAGTCCCGGTCATAGCCGATCAGCTGCAAGGCCCGGCCGACTGTCGGGTCGACCAGTCCGTCGGTGAGCCGGGCCGCTCGCAGCCCCGCCTCCACCGCGTCGAGGAAGAGGGCCGAGGCGGGCCGGGCGCGTCCCCCGGCGGCGTTGAGCGCGGTGATCTCGCTATCCGGCCGGAACCGGCTGGCCGCCCGGTCGATGGCGTCGAGCTCGGCCTGCAGTACCGCCACCGCGGCGTCACGCGCCGCCTCGTCGGTGACGACAATGGTTGCGGTGGTGCCCAGCGCCGGGAAGCTGATGGTGGGGAGCGTTGTCACGATCCCCCTGAGGACACCACCGGAGGAGACACGACGGGTTGCGGCGCTTGAGTCGGAGCGGTCAGGGCGGGGGTCGTCGGGCTGGTCGCGGCGTTGCTGTCAAGCGGAGCGTTCGTCGTCGGCGTCGTGGCCGTGGTGGTGGCCGGGGCGGACGATTTGCCGGGGAGGGCCTTGGCGACGGCCGCGGACAGCACTCCCCCGGCGAGCACTGCACCCACGGCCAGGATCCGGGTGCCGGAGCCGATGCGGCGAAGTCCGAGGTCACGGGCAGCAGGTGAAGGCACCCCCCCAGTATTGGTTGGGAGCATAAGGGCGCTCTGAAACTAAGGCAAAGCTTCGGTAAAGGTGCACCGCCCGGCACCGCCCGGCACAGCCCGCGGCTGCCGGCTGTCGGCCGCGGGGTGCCATCCTGGTGGGGTGCGCGTCCTGGTAGTGGAAGATGACGACGGGATCGCCGAGCCCCTCGTCGAGGGGCTGACCAGGGAGGGATTCGATGTCAGCCGGGTGGCAACCGGGTCCGAGGCGCTCAACGCCCCCTCGCCGGATGTCGTCTTGCTGGATCTGGGCCTGCCGGACATCGACGGCTACGCGGTGTGCCAGCAGTTGCGGGCCCGCTCCGCGGTGCCGATCCTGGTGCTCACGGCGCGGGGCGCCGAGATGGATCGGGTCGTCGGCCTGGAGCTCGGGGCTGACGACTACGTGGTGAAGCCGTTCGGCTTCCGCGAGCTGGTGGCCCGGATACGGGCCGTGCTGCGCCGCAGCTCGGAGCCGGCCTCACTCGATCAGGTCCAGGTCCTGGGTGCCCTGACCGTCGACCGCCGGGCCCGGAGGGTCGCGGTCGACGGGGTCGAAGTGACCCTGTCGCCCAAGGAGTTCGACCTGCTGTCGTTGCTGGCCGAGGACCCCGGGGCGGTGGTCAACCGGCAGACGATCCTCGAAGAGGTGTGGGATCCGCACTGGTACGGGCCGACCAAGACGGTCGACGTGCACGTGGCGTCCTTGCGCCGCAAGCTCGGGCACCCGGAATGGGTGGAGACGGTGCGGCGGGTCGGCCTTCGTCTCGGCGACACCACCGTGACCGGAACCCGGCCCGACGCCAACCTGGCCACCGGGGAGCGATGACCCGCCGGCTGGTTGCGTCCTACCTGGGCTTGGCCCTGCTGATCCTCTTGGTGCTGGAGGTTCCCTTGGGCCTCCTGGCGTCCCGCCACGAGCGGGACCTCACCGTCGGGCAGGTCGCGCTGCAAGCCACTGGCCTGGCCGCAGTCGCCAGCGAGGATGTGGAGCACGGCCGGCTGGCGGACCTGGCCACCATCGTGGCCAGCTTCCACACTCGAACCGGTGGCGAGGTGGCGGTGATCGACGCCCGCGGGCGGCTCCTGGCGTCGGCCAGCGATACTGGCGACCAGGACGCCACCACAGACGGGCGGACCCTGCTGCAGACCGCACTACATGGTCGCTCGGCGAGCGCCTTCACCTCGGACGAGGGCCGGCCCTGGGCAACGGCAGCGGTACCGATCAGCGCAGACGGCCAGTCCCGCGGCGCGGTCCTGCTCGGCTGGTCTGCCTCGTCGACCCAAGACCGGGTGCACGACATCTGGCTGGCGCTGGCTGGCTTCGGAGCCGGGATTCTGGTGCTCACCGCGCTAGTCGGACTGCTGCTGGCCCGTTCCGTTTCCCTGCCCCTGGCCCGGTTGGAGTCGACCGTCCGGCGCTTTGGGGAAGGGCAGCTGTCGGCCCGGGCCCGGGACGATACCGGGCCGCCGCAGGTCCGCTCCCTGGCCCTGCAGTTCAACCAGATGGCGGGCCGTCTCGCCGAGCTCGTCGACGCTCAGAACCGGTTCGTGGCCGACGCTTCCCACCAGCTGCGATCTCCCCTCACCGCCCTGCGGTTACGCCTGGAGAACCTGGAGGCCGTATCGGATGGGCCGTCCGGGGATGGCCTCGCCGCCGCCGGCCGGGAGGTCCAGCGCCTCTCTCGCATCGTCGACGGGCTGCTCATCCTGAGCCGCGCCGACGGCAGCTTGCCGTCCCGGCAGCCCGTCGACCTGGAGGCCGTGATCCAGGACCGCTGCGACGCCTGGTCGGCGCTCGCCGACGAGCGCCGCGTGGACCTGGCCCCCGAAGACCAGAGCGACTGGCGTCCGATGGTGTCGGCGGTACCTGGGGATCTGGACCAGATCCTCGATAACCTGCTCGCCAACGCCCTCGACGCCAGCCGCGAGGGAGGCCGCATCCGGGTCAGCGTGGTCACCCGGGCCGGCGGGCGGGTAGAGCTCCACGTCGTCGACGAAGGGCCCGGCATGAGCGCCGACGACCGGCAACGAGCCTTCGACCGGTTCTGGCAGGGCGCCGGGACCCAAGGCGGCCACAGCGGCCTGGGGCTGGCGATCGTCCGGCAGCTGGCCCTCCGCAACGACGCGTCCGTGGAGCTGCGCCCCATCCCGACCACCGCCCTCGCACCTTCGACCGGGTTGGACGCCGTGGTCCGCATCTCCGTCGCCTACGCCGCCGACGGCAAGGAGACCGTGAAGAAGTCCCGGGACTCGGTGATCGGCCCGAGATAGCGGGTGGCCGGTCGCTGCATCGGGGGGTACAACTTGCCGCTGACCTCGGGCGGCTGGCCACGGATCGTCAGGCCCAGGTAAGGAAACGGCAAAATGTGGCGTGCCCGACCGGGACCCGGATGGGTCGGCTCGTACGCTGCGAAGACTGTGGCCATCGAACACCGCCGCTCGCCGGGTCTCACCGGCCGCCGGGATTGGCGGCGGTCGTCTGACGAAGGGGTGGAGTCCAACACCCGGTTGACCGTGTCGTTGGGCGCGGTCCTGCTGGTGCTGCTCGTCGCCGAAGGCGTGACCGTCCCGCAGGCCCGGTCGCTGCTGTCGGCCCACGTGTTCATCGGCATGCTGCTGGTGCCGCCGGTGCTGCTGAAGATGAGCTCCACGGGCTGGCGTTTCGTGCGCTACTACCGGGGCGCGCCGGCCTATCGCCGGAAAGGTCCGCCGCCGGCCCTGCTACGCATCCTGGGGCCGGCCGTGGTGCTGGCGACCGTGGTGCTGCTCGGCAGCGGTATCGCCTTGGTCACCCTCCCTCAGTCCTGGCGCCAACCGATGAAGACGGTGCACCTGGCCAGCTTCATACTGTGGTTCGGCGTGATGGCGATCCATGTGCTCGGCCACGTGGTGGAAACCGCTCGGGTAGCCCCGCTCGACTGGGCCCGGCGCACCCGTCACGACGTGGCCGGGGCCGGGGCTCGCCAGTGGAGCGTGGCGGCCAGCTTGGTGGTCGGGGTGGCCTTGGGGTTGGTGATGCTGGGACCGGCCTCGCACTACCGGCACTTCTGACGGGCCCTTCCGACGGGACGGCGCCGGCGCTATACCGGCGGAGGGGGCTCAGGCCAAGCCGGCGGCGGGTCCGGGAGCGGGACCGCTGCCGGCCAACCGGACGGGGCCGGCGAGCCAGGCGGGTCCGCGGCCGGCGCCGCCGATGCGGGGTACGGGGCGGCTGCGGGCTGGGGTGCGGATTCGGCTGCCGCGGCCGTCGCCACGTCCCGGGGGTAAGTACGCAAGGCCCGCAGGAGGATGACGCCGCTAGCGGTCATCACGATTAGCAGGACGGCGAAGGTCCACTGCAAACCGCTGCGGCCGCCGCCGAACACCCGCTCCGACAGCACCCCGAAGGTCACCGGAGCCAACGACTGGGCCGAGGTCCGCAGCGCGGTCCGGATGCCCTCGGCCCGGCCCCACAGGAGGGGCGGCACGATGTCGAGCCGGGCGGCGTCGATCGGGGGGTTCTGGGCCGAGAGCATGACGGCGGCGAGCGTCAGGTAGGGCACGGCCGTCACGGCGCTACGGGTGAAGATGGCGGGCAGGAACAGCAGGGACGAGAGCAGGGCGGCGATAGCCGCCACGAGGATCCGGGAGTTGAGGAAACCCCGCTGGAGCAGCCGGTCGCTCAGGCCGCCGGCGAGGAGCACCCCGACGACAGCCCCGACGCCGACCACGAGCAGCAGCAGGTTGGCCAGCGCCTGGTCGATGTGGTACTGCTCCTTGACGTACTCGGTGGCGAAAGTCTCGATGCCGGACAGGTAGAAGTACCCGCACGCGCTGGCCACGATGAGGATGACGTTGGTGCGGATGCGCAGCACGGCGCGGGCGGCGTCGATGAGACCCAGACGCCCCAGTTCGGGCCCCAGGACCTGGCTGGCGTCGGGCTGAATGCCCCGCGCCGCGGCCAGCCGCTGGGCGTCGGTCGGCCCGGGGCCGGCGGGCGCGGTGTCGGTCGGCGTGACTGTGGGCCCCTGCGGGATATCGCCGGTGACGGCGATGAGCGGATCGTGACCACCGCGCGCCGGTTCGGGGAGGTGCAGCACATACCAGGCCAGCACGAAGGCCGGAATGGCAAGCAGCACGAAGGAGGCCCGCCATGAGAGGGCGGCGATGTCCCCGGTGACCGCGAAGCCGATCCCGGCCCCAACCAGCTCGCCCGTGAGGATGTAGCTATACACCCGGCCCCGCTCCGCGGCCGCGAAGTAGTCGCCGATGAGGGAGGCCACGATGGGGCCGGCCGCGGCCGTGACGACCCCAAGCAGGACGCGGGCCAGGAGCAGGCGGCCAAACGACGAGGCGGTCGCGCTCCACAGCATGGCGATGCCCCAGACCACGATGGCGACGCCGAGGGTGCGGGTCCGCCGCCAGCGGTCGGCCACGATCCCGAAGGGCACGCTGGCCACGGCGGCCACGATGGAGCTGACGGTGACCAGCAGCCCGATGTCGGTGTTGCCGATGTGCAGGGCGGCGCGCAGCTGGGTCGCCGACGCCCCCACCGTCGAGGCGTCCGCGCTGCTGAGGGCCAGGACGCAGGCCAGCAGGACGATGACCCGGCTGCGCGCCTCCCCACCGAGAGCCTGCTGCAGACGGCGGCCGGTGACCCGGGCGGCCCGGTCCGCCCGATGCCGCCATTCGTACAGCCCTCCCGACCGTTGCATGCCGGGCCCACCCTACGGCTAGGGCCTGGCGCCCACGTTGCTTTCAGTCGGCGAAACGGGCCGGCGGGAGCGTCGCCAGGACGGGCGCCAGCTCCTCGCGCGACCGGACCCCCAGCTTGGCGAACGCCCGATACAGATGGCTCTCCACGGTGCGCACCGACACGACCAACTCGTCGGCAATGGCGGCCGACGTCCAGCCCGATGCCGCCAGCCCGGCGATCTCCCGTTCACGGCCGGTCAGGCCGATGGCATCGGAGGCGACGTCGACAATCGGCGAGTGGGCCTGCTCGCAGCGGTCCCGCTGGGCCCGGAGTGTGGCCCGGAGGCGCAGCCGGCTGGGGCTGGTACCCGGCGCCTGGGCCCGGGCCACAGCCGCTTCCAGGATCTCCACCGCCAGCAGCTGCTCGTCGAGGTCGATGGCCGCTTCGGCCACCGCTTCCAGATCGCCAGCATCGCCGTCGAGAAGGGCCGCCACGTGGCGCCGGGCCACCCCCACTAGGGGCACGTCGACTGCCGCGAGGGTCGCCTCGAAGGCTCGCCCCGAGGTGGCGCTGGGGCGCAACCGGGCGGCCAGATAGGCGGCCACGAAGGCGAAGTACCCGTTCCCGACGGCGGCCGATTGCTCGGACACTTCGGTCGCCAGGCGCGCGGCGCGCGAGCTGCGCCCCTGGGCGGCCAGGACTATGACGTCGGCCAGGTCCAGCTCGGCGTCGAAGAACCGGGGGGGCAGGTTCCAGCGCCGGGCCTCGATCACCTCCCACCCGGCCTCCTGGGCCCGTCCCGACCAGGCCAGGGCTACCGCCCGGGTGGTGTGCAGGAGCGGCCGGAACCCGAACATGCTGACCGGTCCGTGGCTGCGGATGGCGTGCTCCAGCTCCGCGGCGGCGGTGACCGGCAACCCCTGGCCCAGCCGGCAGCGGGCGGCCATGCCCAGGAACAAGGCCCGGTTCTCGTCGTCAGTGTCCGGCAACAACTCGGCTATGCGCCGGGAGCTCTCACCCACCGTGGCGTAACGGTTCAAGCAGGTGCCGCCCCAGTGGCTGGAAATCAGCAGCTCCCCCATGGATCGGTACCAGCCCTCGCCCAGCCCCAAGACGATCGGCAGGGCCTTCTCGGCCAGGGCCACCCCGTCCGCCACCCGACCCGACAGCATGAGGGCGGCCGCGTACGGCGAGGCGTGCACCACCTCCGCCTCCGGCGGAGCACCGGGCACGGGCTGGGCGTCCTCCAGCACCGCCAGGCTCTCGGCCACCAGTCCGCCGTGAAAGGTGAGCCCGGCCCAGGTGGCCGCCACCATCCGGTCCCAGGGGGGCGCCAGCTCCTGCTGCAGGGCCCGCAACTCGCTGAGGGCCAGGTCCCGCTGCCCAGAAGTCCAAAACAGCCAGACGCCCTGGGTGATCCCCACCAGCGCGCGTTCCTCGTCTGTGGCCGCCAACGCCAGCAGTTCGTCCAGCAAGGTGACCATCTCGGCGGCGTGCTCCGGCGCGAACAGGATCGTCCCGGCCAGAGCCAGACCGGCCGGGCAGGTGCGGTTCTGGCGCCAGGCCGCCGACGCCAGCCGGAAGGCGGCCGCGGACCGGTCCTCGACCCGATCCAGGCCGAGCTCCAGCACCGGTTGGACCGGCTCGCCCGGGCCGTGGCTGAGATGGCGCCGCACGACGTCGAGCAGGCCCCAGTGGACCGCCTGGGCGGCCCAGCCCAGCGCCTCCGGATCGAACCCCTCGCCGAGCTCCGAGTGCCAGAGGGCCAGCCGGATGATCATGGCCCGGTCCTGGTGGGACACCCCGCCCATGGCCACGCTCATGTCCGTGCCGGCGATGAGCCGGCGCAGCAACAACCGGACCTCGAAGCGGCTGAGCCGCCGCAACAGGGCTTGACGGTACAGCGGGTGGACCAGCCGGACACCGAGCATGCCGTTGTGCTCGGTCGGGGCGACGAGCCCGGCCGCGGCCAGGCGCACCGGGGTCTCGGTCCCCACCATGGCCTCGAGCGTGGCCGCCGGCAGGTTGCCGCCGACTGCCAGCAACGACAAGGCGTCGCGCTCGGCGTCGTTCAGCTCTCGCAGCCGGGTGTCGAGCACTTGATCGAGACCGCCGGTGGTGGCGTGGGCCGGGAGCCGCAACCCGCCGGGCGTCAGCACCAGCCCGTCCCGGCTGGCCGCGGCCCGGACGATCTCGTTGACCCAGAGCGGATTGCCGTCGGTGGCCTCGTGCAGCAGGGCCACCGATTCTGCGTCCAGCGCCGCCCCCGCGGCCTGAGCGGCCAGGGCCCCGATCCCGTCGAGGTCGAGCGGTCCCACCTCGACGGGCGCCAGCCGGCGGTCGCGCAGCAGGCCGCCGAGGGGCCCGGGCAGGGCCGTGATCTCGCGGGCGGTGCAGACCACCGCCAAACGAGGTACGCCGACCAGGTGGGCCAGCAGGGTGGCGGAGGCGTCGTCGAGACGGTCGGTGTCCTCGGCCAGGATCACCAGCGAGGTATGCCGGGCCCGCCGCCGCTGCCGGTCGAGGGCGGCCGCGATCAACCCGGCCAGGGGCACCTCGCCCGTCAACGGCGGCACCAGGTGGGCGCAAGCGCCGAGCGGCACCTGCTCGGTCGCGGTGCTGCCCTGGATCACCTCGCTGCCCGCCCCCGCGCCCGTCAAGCGGTGCACCACCGCCCGGGCCAGATGCGACTTGCCGGTCCCGGGACCGCCAGCGAGGATCACCGCTCCGCCGGCCGGGGTGACCAGCTGCTTGAGCTCGGCCAGCAGGGCGTCACGCCCCACTGTCCGGTTCGACGGGGCGGCAGCCGCCAAGCGCCGCAGCACCCCATCAGGGTGCACAGGTTCCCGGGCTATTGCCACTGCCTGCCCCTTCCGGTTATGCCCCTACTACGCGTCACCCGCGCCACCCACCGTCCCAGTCCGGGGCCGAGGGAATCCTCGGCCCCGGACG
>DASXZS010000167.1:0-11169 GCA_036501785.1 Acidimicrobiales bacterium
CGCGTCGGCGAGACGGTGCAACTGGCCTACGTCGACCAGTCCCGGGACACGCTGGCGCCGGACCAGACGGTGTTCGAGGAAGTGGCCGGCGGCCAGGATCGCATCGTCGTCGGCGACCGCGAGCTGCACGGGCGGGCCTACGTGGCCAGTTTCGGCTTCAAGGGCAGCGATCAGCAGAAGAAGGTCGGCGACCTCTCGGGTGGCGAACGCAACCGGGTGCACCTGGCCAAGGTGCTGCGTTCGGGCGGCAACGTCCTGCTGCTCGACGAGCCGACCAACGACCTCGACGTCGACACCCTGCGGGCCCTGGAGGATGCCCTCCTGACGTTCCCCGGATGTGCGGTGGTGATCAGCCACGACCGCTGGTTCCTCGATCGGGTGGCCACCCACGTCCTCGCCTTCGAGGGCGACTCGGAGGTCCGCTGGTGGGAGGGCAACTTCTCCGACTACGAGGCGGACCGCCACAAGCGGCTCGGCGTCGAAGCCGATCAGCCCCATCGCATTCGGTACAAGCCGCTCGTCCGCGGCTAGCCAGCGGTGGGTCTGGCCTGGCGCCGCCGCCTGATGCGACCATGGAGGCCGTGCCCACCCCCGCCGGCCAGCTGACGACCGACGTGGCCGTCGTCGGCGCGGGCCCGGCGGGAAGTGCCGCCGCCATCACCCTGGCCCGGCTCGGTAGGACGGTCGTTCTCGTCGACAAAGCCACCTTTCCCCGGGACAAGTGCTGTGGCGACGGCCTCACGACCGCGGCCCTGCGCCTCCTCGAAGATCTCAGGTTCGACCCACGGTCGGTGCCGTCGTGGGAGCCCGTCGACGAGGCGGTGGTAGTGGTGCCGGGCGGCCGGCAGGTGCGGCTGCCGCTGCCTGCGGACGGCACCCAGTTCGCGGCGTCGGCCCGCCGGTCCGAGCTCGACGCCGCGCTCGTCCAGTTGGCGGCCGCGGCGGGTGCCGAGGTGATCGAGGGTCATGCCGTGACCGGCGTCACCGGCGCGTCCCTCGGCGACGGCGTTCGGCTGGACCTCGACGACGGCCGCCAGGTCCGGGCCCGCTACGTGATCGCGGCCGACGGCATGTGGTCGCCGGTGCGTAAGGCCTTGGGCCTGGGCGAGGCCGGGTACCTCGGTGACTGGCAGGCCGGGCGGCAGTACTTCACGGGGGTCGGCCCGGCCGCCCGCAAGTTGTGGGTGTGGTTCGAGCCGGACATGCGACCCGGGTACGCCTGGTCCTTCCCGCTGCCGGGCGGGACGGCCAACGTGGGCTACGGAGTGGTCCGGGAGCCGGGCCAGCCCCCCGGACCGCTCAAGGGCCAGCGCATCGACCTCCGGGCCCGACCGCAAATCGCGGCAGTCTTGGGGCCGGACGCGACTCCCGCGGGGCCGTGGAAGGCTTGGCCCATCCCTGCCGGGATCGGCTCCGCGACGTTGAGCGGCGTGGGCGGGCGGGTCCTCTTCGCCGGTGACGCGGCCCGGGCCTGTGACCCCATGACCGGCGAGGGCATCGCCCAGGCCATGGAGACCGCCGAGCTGGCGGCCCGGGCCATCACCACCGCCGGCCCCGACCAACCGGCCGCCGCCGCGGCCCGCTACCAGCGCCAGATCCGCTGGGGCCTGGCCGTCGACGACCGCCTGGCCCGAGATCTCTCAGGGGTGCTCGCCCACCGCCGGGGAGCACGGGGCGCCCTGCGCATCGTCGACACCGGCGGGTGGAGCCGTCGCCACTTCGCCCGCTGGATGTTCGAGGACTACCCGCGCGCCGTGCTGGTCACCCCCCACCGCTGGCGCCGACACCTGCTGGGCCGTCGCGGCGCCTTCGCGGCCGCACCAGGGTGATGCCGTCGCGCGGTTGGTGGTGCCCACTACCCGGTGTTGCGGAGGCCGGCGGCGATACCGTTCACGGTCAGCAGCAGGGCCCGCTGCAGCTGCGGATCGGGCGAGCCGGACCGCACCCGTTTGAGTAGGGATACCTGGAGGTCGTGGATCGGGGCCAGGTAGGAATCCCGGACCGACAGGGTGCGCCGCAGCACCGGCGCCCCTTCCAACAACTCCCGCTGGCCAGTGACCCACAGGACCTGCTCGACGGTCCGCTGGTACTCGGCGTCGATAGTCTCCAGGATGGGGCGAAGCTCGGCGGGCACCAACTGGTCGACATAGCGGCGGGCGATGCTCAGGTCCGTCTTGACGAGGGTCATCTCCACGTTCGACAGGAAGTTGGCGAAGAACGGCCATCCGCCGCGCATGAGGCGCAGCTCGTCGCCAGCGCCCGCGGCGCGCCCCGCCGCCAGGCCCGCGCCGACCCCGAACCAACCCGGGACGATCTGGCGCGATTGGGTCCAGCCGAAGACCCACGGGATGGCCCGTAGCCCCTCGATGCCGGCATTGCCCTCCGGCCGCCGTGACGGTCGAGACCCGAGATGGAGCGCCGGCAGCTGATCCACCGGAGTGGAGGCCATGAAGTAGTCCGCCAGGGCCGAGGCGTCCACCAGCCGCCGATAGGCGTCGAAGGCGGCATCGGAGACCACCGACATGGCGGCAAACCAGCGCGCCCGGTCGTCGGGCGGCAGGTCCGGGGCGGCGTGCAGGGCGGTGGCCTCCAAGGCCGCGGCTACGGTGAGCTCCACGTTCTCGCGGGCCAGGGCCGGCAGCCCGTACTTGTCACTGATGACTTCCCCTTGCTCGGTGATCTTGATGGCCCCGTCGAGCGTGCCCGCCGGCAGGGC
Organism: Acidimicrobiales bacterium; assembly: GCA_036501785.1. Classification (GTDB taxonomy): domain Bacteria; phylum Actinomycetota; class Acidimicrobiia; order Acidimicrobiales; family Palsa-688; genus PALSA-693. Next base: position 2,717 of record DASXZS010000167.1, read on the forward strand.
CAGGATGGCGTCGTGCGTCGGCCCACCGCCGCGCCCCACCGTCCCGCCGCGGCCGTGGAAGAACACGATGCGCACCCCGTAGCCGCGGGCCACCTCGAGCACCCGGCGCTGGGCCTGCTGGATCTCCCACTGCGACGTGGTGATCCCGGCTTCCTTGTTGGAGTCGCTGTAGCCGAGCATCACCTCCTGCACGTCGCCTCGTGCCGCCACGACCCTCCGGTACTCGGGCACCGACAAGAGATCCTCGACCACTTGGTCCGCCGATCGCAGCTCGGCCACCGTCTCCAGGAGGGGCACGAACCCGATCCGGGCCTTCCCGGCGTGCACGTCGACCAGGCCGCTTTCGCGGGCCAGGACGACCGCGGCCAGGACGTCCTCGGCCCGCCGCGTCATGGAGACGATGTAGGTCTGGGCCACTTCGGATCCCAGCTCCTCTTGCGCCTGGTAGACCGTCTCGAACACCTGGTACGTCTTGAGGTTGAGCTCGTCGAGGGGCGGCGGTCTGGGGGCGAGGGGCCGGCGATCAGCTAGCTCGCGCTGCAGCACCTGACGACGCTCCTCAGCCGTCAGGGACGAGTAGAGCTGGCCGAGCCGACCGTACAGGGCGTCCAGGACGGCGTGATGGGCGTCCGCGTGCTCGCGGACGTCGAGGGTGGCCAGGTGCAAACCCCAGCACGAGACCGTCCGCATGACCTCCTCCAGTCGCCCGCCGGCGATCAGCTCGCCGCGGTTGCCCAGCAGCGAGTCGCGCATGACCGCCAGGTCGGCGAGGAGCTCCGATCCGTCGCGGTAGTCGCGACCGGGCCGGTGCGGCTCCCGCCGCTGGATGCGCCGCTGGGTGCCGAGCAGCTTCTGGCGGATGCAGGTGGCCTTGAGCCGGTAGGGCTCCTCGGCGTTGAGGCGCAGGTAGCGCTCGTCCACCTCCAGCCCGCCGCGCAAGTCCGCTTCCAGCGACCGGACCAACTCGTCGGACACCCCGACCAACCGCGTCGACAGGGCCAGATCCCGGCGCAGCTGGTCCACCACCGCCAGCAGATCCCGGACCCCGTGCTCGTGCTGCAACCGCAGCACGGCCATGGTGACGTCGGGCGTCACGTTGGGGTTGCCGTCCCGGTCGCCACCGATCCACGACCCGAAGGCGAGCGGCCCCACCGTGGGCTCCAGCCGGACCCCTACCCGGCCCAGCGTCTCGTGCCACTCGTCAAGCACCGCCGCCACTGCCTGCTGGTGTAGCTCGTCGAAGTAGTACACGGCGTTACGGGCCTCGTCGAGCGGGTCCGGCTGCGCCACCCGAAGATCGTCGGTCAACCAAAGGAGTTCGACCGCCTCGGCGAGGTGGCGGTCGGTGCCCGCCCCGTCCGGGGCGTCGAGCAGCTCGGCCACGGCGCGGAGGTGCGACAGGGTGGTACGGCGGGCAGCCTCCGTCGGATGGGCGGTGAACACCAGGCGCACGGCCACCTTGGCGGCCACCTGTTGCAACTCGGCCGTGGGCAGGCCGGTGGCGGCGATCGCCTCCACCGCCCGGACCAACCAGCCGCCGCTCCGGCGGGCCGACTGCAGGGCTCGGCCCCGGTGCACCTGTTCGGTCACGTTGGCCAGGTGGAAGTAGGCCACGAAGGCGCGCACCAAGCGGGTGGCGGACTCGACGTCGATCCCGTCGAGCCACGCCGCGGTCGCGGACCGGTCCTCGCGGCTGCCCGACCGGACTCGCTCCACCAGGTCCAGCACCACTTGCCCTTCCTGGCGGGCCAGCGTCTCGCCGAGCAGACCGACGACTCGCCGGATGTCTCGCCGCATGGCGGCATCGTCCAACGGCAGGTCTTGCATCCCGCCAGAATGCCAGCGCCAGCGCCCCCCGCCGGCTGGCTGCCTCAGGGCCCGGAATCTAATGTCGTCAAATGGCAGAAATCGGCTTTGACGGGAAAGTGGCAATCGTCACAGGCGGGGGAGGCGGATTGGGCAAGCAGCACGCCCTGCTGCTGGCCTCGCGTGGCGCCCGGGTGGTCGTCAACGACCTGGGCGGTTCGGTCTCCGGCGAAGGCTCCGACAAGGGACCAGCCGAGACGGTGGCCCAGGAGATCCGGGACCTCGGCGGCGAAGCGGTCTCCGACACCAACAGCGTGTCCACACCGGAGGGCGGGGCCGCCGTCGTGCAAACCGCCCTCGACGCCTACGAGCGCATCGACATCGTCATCAACAACGCCGGCATCCTCCGCGACAAAACCTTCCACAATCTGACCCCGGACCTGCTGGACCCGGTCATCGACGTGCACTTGAAGGGGGCGTTCTACGTTACCCGGCCGGCGTGGATCAAGATGCGCGAGCAGGGCTACGGGCGGGTGATCAACACCTCGTCCAACTCGGGGATCCTGGGCAACTTCGGCCAGAGCAACTACGGGGCGGCCAAGATGGGCCTCGTCGGCTTTACCCGGGTGCTGGCGGCCGAGGGCGCCAGGTACAACATCAAAGTCAACGCCATCGCGCCCCTGGCCCGGACCCGCATGACCGAGGATGTGCTGGGGGGTGCTGTCGCCCACCTGGATCCGGAGCTGGTGTCGCCCGTGGTCGCCTGGCTGGCCCATGAGGATGTGCCCGTCACGGGTGAGGTGTACACCGTGGGCGGCGGCCGGGTGGCCCGATTTTTCATCGGAATGACTCCGGGCTACTACAACGCCAAGCTGACGGCCGAAGACGTGCGGGACAACTTCGCCGACATCCGCGCCGAACCCGGCTACACCGTGCCCTCGGGCATAGCCGACGAGCTGCAGGTGGTGCTCAAGACCATCGAAGCGGGGTAGCTACTTCACCGGGTCAGCGCCACCCGGTGCCGCAGCATCCAGCGGGAGCCGTCGCCGATCATCACCCACACCTCCTCGGCCCGGCAGGCCACCGGGAGACGGCTGGACACGTCGGCCGCCACCGGCACCAGCTCCACCCCGTCGCTGGCGTGTGCCACCGTGAGGTGCGGCACCACCTCGTCGAACTCATCCTCCCACGGGGGCGTCCCGAAGCGCTCGGCCAGCCGGGCCGTCAACGCCAAGAACGGGGCGGTGGGCTCCGGCGCCACCCACAGGACCCGCCGGCCGAACCAGTCCACGTGATGGAGCTTGAAGTCGAAGGCTTTTACGTCCTCGAGCGTCTCGTCGAGTTCAGCCAGGTCGGCGTCGGTGATCTCGTCCGGCGGCAGCCACGGCACGATCAGGGTGATGTGCGCCGGGACCCCGGCGCCCGCCACCGGGTCGTACTGGTAACGCCACCGCCCCACGACGGCGTCGGCCTCGGGGACCGGCACGAGCACCGCGCTCTGGTGCCGGCCGCTGCTGGTACCGACACTCATGGCCGCAGTCTGCCGCTGCGAGCTGGCGGACAGGTGCCATCACCCACGGGCGCCGAACACCTCCGAGAGCAACGACGGCACCGCCACGTCCATCTGCTCGTAGGTGCAGCTGCGCGGATCCCGATCGGGCCGCCATCGCCGGAAGCGGGCCGTGTGCCGGAGCCGCTGGCCTTGCAGGTGCTCGAAGGCCGCCTCGACCACCAGGTCGGGGCGCAGCAGCACGAAACTCAGGTCCTTCTTGGCGTTCCACCGGCTGGCCGCGCCGGGTAGGCGGCGACCGTCTGTGAGCGCCTCATCCGCCAGTCCGGCCCAGTCGGCCCACGGGTGGTCGACGGGGTCGAGGTACGGCGCCAGCTCGTCGACGAGCCGGCGGCGCTGCTCGGCCGGGAAGGCGCCGATCACGCCCACGTGCTGCAGCTGCGGCCCCTCGTACAGACCCAGCATCAGGGACCCCACCACGTCCCGGTTGGCCTGGTACCAGCGGAAGCCGGCCACCACGAAATCGCCGGTGCGCTCGTGCTTGACCTTCCACATGACCCGCTGTCCCGGCAGGTATGGCCCGCCCGCCGGCTTGGCGACGACGCCGTCGAGGCCGGCCCCCTCGAAGCGCTGGAACCAGTCCCGGGCCACGGCCGGATCGGCGGTCAGCGGGGTGAGATGGATCGGCGGCTCGACACCCGCCAGGATCTGTTCCAGCTCTTCTCTACGTTGAAAGAACGGCGCGTCACGCAGGTCCCGGGGTCCGATGGCGAGCAGGTCGAAGGCCACGAACGAGGCAGGCGTGCCGCGGGCCAGCATCTCAACTCGCGATGCGGCCGGGTGGATGCGTTGGGACAAGGCATCGAAGTCGAGCCCGCTGCTTCCCGCGATCACCAACTCGCCGTCGACGACGCATTTGTCCGGCAGCTGGGCTCGCACCGCCTCGACCACGTCGGGGAAGTAGCGCGTCAAGGGCCGCTCGTTGCGGCTCCCCAGTTCCACCTCGTCGCCGTCCCGGAAGACGATGCAACGGAACCCGTCCCACTTGGGCTCATAACGCACGTCACCCTCGGGCAGCTCCCGGGCCAGCTTGGCCAACATCGGAGAGACCGGCGGTATGACGGGCAGATCCACGGCTCGGGATCCTACGGGCTGGCAGTTCCGCCCCGTCGGAGGCTCTACCCTCGCCTGCGGCGGAAGCTCTACCCTCGCCTGCGGCGGAAGCTGGCGGCGATGGTCCTTGGCAAGGGCAGTTGCTCGATGTCCTCCAGCGCGAACGGGAGGGCCAGCCGCCAGTTGGGCCACTCGTCGATGGTGCCGGGCAGGTTGGGGCGCTCCTCCACGGCGACGGCGTCGTCGAGACTGGCGGTCAGCAGGATGCAAGGCGCTTCGGCCAGGTCGGCGTGCACCCGGGCGATGACGTCCTCCGGGCCAAGCTCACCCGCCGGGTCAGTGTCGGCCTGGGCCCTGGCCCGTCCGGTGAGCTTGGTCCGGCGGGTTAGCTTGGCCCGGAGGCGGGCCAAGGCGACCTCGTTGGGATGCAGATCGAGGCGCCGTTGGGCTTCCAGGTCAGAGCCCGATAGGACGCCCGCGATGGTCGGAAGATCGTGGGTGGACACCGCGCCGAGGGCCTTGGCCGGCCACGCCCGCGGTCGGTCCCTCTGAAACCACCACAGCTTGTACGACAGCAGGTTCCGCTCGGCGAGCTCGCGGCGCACGCCTCGCTCCACGGTGCCCAGGTCCTCGCCGACGACGAAGGCGCCGGCCCGGGCCGCTTCGAGGGCGACGATGTTGAGCAGGTCGTGGTGGGGGTAACGCACGTAGGCGCCCGCCGCCGGCGGGGCTCCGTCCGGTATCCAGTACAGGCGGAACAGTCCCATCACGTGATCGACCCGGAGTCCGCCACCGTGGCGCAGGGCGCCGCGCAGCGACTCGATCCAGGGGCGGTAGGCGGCGGCCCGCAGCCGCCACGGGTCGAACGGGGGTAGGGCCCAGTTCTGGCCGAGGGTGTTGTACCGGTCCGGCGGGGCCCCGACCCGCATGCCGGCCACGAAGGCGTCCTGCCACAGCCAGGCGTCGGCGCCGCCCGGGTCCACGCCCACGGCCAGATCCGAGACGACCGGCAGGGCGTTGGCGGCGTGGCGCAACTGGCCGTCGACAAGCCACTGCAACCAGAGGTGAAAGCGCACCCTGGCCGCGCCCACGGCCGACGCCACGAACTCCCTGACCGCCGGTGCGGCCGGGTCGTGCAGGTCGGACGGCCAGGACTGCCAGTGGGCCCCGTGCCGCTCGGCCAGGGCGCAGAAGGTGGCAAATCCCTGCAGCGGGGCGCCCCGCGCCGCCAGGAAGGCGTCGAAGCCGGGGTCGCCGGCGAACGGTTCGAACAGCGCCTCGAGGGCGGTGGACTTCAGCGACCAGACGCGGTCGCGGTCGATGAGGCGGGCGTCGTTGAGCCGGCGCCCGGCGCCGGCGAGCTCGGCGATGTCGGGGCGGCTGGCGGCGCCGGGGACGGCTTCCACCCGCAGGTACAGCGGGTTCAAGAAGCAACGACTACCCGGGAAGTAGGGGCTGGGTTGCTGCGGGAGGGTGGGCCCGGACGCGTGCAGGGGATTGACGATGACGAATCCCGCCCCCAGACCACCTGACCACTCGCCCAGCCGGCGCAGGTCGGCCAGGTCGCCGAACCCCCAACTGGATCGGGACCGGGTGGCGTACAACTGGGCCGCAAAGCCCCACGCGAGCTGATCGGGCAGGGGGCAGCGGCCCGGGCTGGCGATCACGGTGAGCGGGGGCCCGGCATCGGGCTGGAGGCGGTGGTAGCCGGCGGGGACGTCAGGAGGGAGGGCGCCGTCGACGTTGACAGTGGCGCCATCCTCCAGCTCCAGCTGGCCGCGCGGGAGGCGGACCGGGGGCTTGTCCAGGCGCACTGTCAGGACTGGATCGTCGCCCGGACCTCCGGGCGTGGCGCCCATGGCGGCCAGGATGGCCGCCACGGTCTCAGGGGACGCCTCCCGCCACTGCCGGTCGGCGGCCTCGAAGCCCCTCGCGATACCCCATTGCTCGGGGTCGGGCGTGACCATAACCGGCGGATGCTACGCCGGGACGGGGCCGCCATCTCGGACGCGGCCGCCCGTCGTCTGTAGCCCCGTACTCTGGGTCGGAGTGCCTAGAGACCTCTTCGGGGCCGTGGACGGCCCCGACGTCGACACCACCCGGCCGCCGCTGGCGCTGGTGACCATGGACGGTGGCCAAGTGCGGTTCGGGACGACGTCCTGGGCCGACCGCAGCCTCGTCAGCAGCGGGGCCTTCTATCCCCGGCGCAGCCTGACCGCCCGAGCCCGACTGGCCTACTATGCCACCTGCTTCCCGCTGGCCGAGGTGGCCACGACCTACCGCTTTCCGCCCACCCCCGAGGTGGCCAAGCAGTGGGCCGAGCGGACCCCGCCGGGCTTCACCTTCGACGTGCGGGCCTGGTCTCTTTTGACCGGTGCCCCGACCCTCCCGGATTCCCTGTGGCCGGACCTCCAGGACGAGGTGCGAGACCGGTCTCGCGACCTGCGGCGCCTGTACGCCACTCACCTCACGCCCGACGCCCTCGACGAGTGCTGGGTCCGGTTCGACCACGCCCTCCGGCCCCTGCACGACGCTGGCAAGCTGGGGGCGGTGATCCTGCAGTACCCGGGGTGGTTCAGCCCGCGGCCCGAGGCGTGGGACGAGCTGGTGACGGTGGGGCCGCGCCTCCCCGACTACCGCGTGGCCGTGGAGCTGCGCAGCCCCAAGTGGTTTGAGGGGGACGCCTGCGAGGGCACCCTGGAGTGGCTGGAGGGGCGCGGCCTGGCCCTGGTGTGCCTCGACGGACCCGCGCACGGCCCCCGGGCCACGCCCGGTGTGGCGGCCGCCACGTCCGACCTGGCCGTCGTCCGCTTCGTCGGGCGGCGCGACGTCGACGGCGAGGGCTGGACGGCCCCCTACCGTTACGCCTCGGCCGAGCTGGAGCAGTGGGTCCCCAAGCTGGCCGAGCTGGCCTCGTCGGCTCCGGAGGTCCACGTCCTGATGGACAACTGGGGCGGCTCCGATGCGGTAGACAACTCGGCCCAGCTGGCCGCCCTACTCCGCGAGCAGGTCACCGCCTAGGACCTAGGGGTCAGTCCGGGAGCTCGTTGCGGCCGACCTGGACCACGGAGCCGTGATGGCAGACCATCTGCCAGCCGTCCGGTCCGGGACCGCGCACGAAGATGTTGATGGTGGCGACCGTCACCCCGCCCTGGTCGCCCAGCAGGTTCTCGTCGAGGGACACCCAAGCGGTGTCGGCGGTCACCATGGCCCGCTCCCGAGTCAACACGAACTGGATCTGCTGGCCGCCCTGGAACAGGGCGAAGAACGAGGCCGCCACTGGCCCCCATCCCTCCAGGGTGGCCCAGCCCGGATGGGTGCAAATGGCCCGGTCGGAGCGCTCCCACAGATCCGACATGGCATCGAGGTCCTTGGCTTCAAAGGCCTCGTAATACCGCCGGTTCGCCGCCAGGACCCCGTCGCTCGCCTCCACGGCCCGACCGTAGCGCCTCACGGAAAGGACGCAGCCAGACGGGCGCCTCTTTTTCCTGATCGTCTACGGTCGCTGCCATGACGTCCCCTGCCGCCGGCCCGCGTGTCCAGGGAGTCGGTGGCGTCGAGATCGCCACCTACCACCTCGGCGGGGACGGGCCGCCCGTCATGCTCCTCCACGCCACCGGCTTCCACGGCCGGTGCTGGCTGCCGCTGGCGCCCGCCCTCACTGACCAGTTCAGCGTGTGGGCCGTCGACCTTCGTGGCCACGGCGGCTCCGGCAAGGCACCCGACGGCCGCTATGACGACTGGAGCGTGTTCGTCGACGATCTGTTCGCCGTGCTGGACGCCCTCGGGATGGATGGCTGGCGCGGCTTCGGCCACTCGATCGGGGGCGCCATCCTGTTGCTCGCCGAGCAACGCCAGCCCGGCACCTTCACCGACTTGTGCTGCTTCGAGCCGGTGGTGTTCCCGCCGCCGCTCTCCCCGGACGGCTTCGGCGCCCCGACTTCGATGAGCGACCTGGCCCGCAAACGCCGGGCGACCTTTGCTTCTCGGCAGGAGGCGCGGGACAACTTCGCGGCCAAGCCGC
>DASXZS010000168.1:0-4928 GCA_036501785.1 Acidimicrobiales bacterium
CCCAGGGGTGCATCCCGGCTCCCAGCACGGCCACCCGGCGCTCGTCTGCCATTGCTCAGCCCTCCGCAGCCTGCGGCTGCCACTTCCAGACCACGTACTCCTGGTCGTCATCGGCGTACAGCGTGTCAAGCACCAGTTCGACCCGGTCGCCGACGTGCAGGTCGCCGACGCTGACCCCGGGCACCACCTGGCCCATCACCACCAGCTTCTCGTCGGCCAGCTCCACCGCGGCCAGGCAGAACGGCACGTAGGGATCGGCCGCCACATACGGCGGCGGCGGCTGGTAGCGGGCGTCGGTGTAGGACCAGATGGTCCCGCTGCGTGAGAGCTCCACCGTCTCGAACCCGGTACTGGCACAGTCGGGGTTCCGGCAGAACGACCGCTCGACCGGAAAGGCGTAGGTGCCACAGCCCACGCAGCGCGAACCGAGCAGCGCCGGCGGTCCGTCGTCACCCGAGGTGAACCAGCCCTCGACGGCCGGCACCCGCGCCGGGGCCATCAGCCCAGCCTCTCGATGATGGTGGCGTTGGCCTGGCCGCCGCCCTCGCACATGGTCTGGAGCCCGTAGCGGCCACCGGTGCGCTCGAGCTCGTTGAGCAAGGTGGCCATGAGCCGGGCGCCCGAGCACCCGGTCGGATGGCCGAGGGCGATGGCGCCCCCGTTGACGTTGACCTTCTCCATGTCCGGCTGGAACTCGCGCTCCCAGGCCAGCACCACCGAGGCGAAGGCCTCGTTGATCTCCACCACGTCCATCTGGTCGATCGTCACGCCGGCCTTGCCCAGGGCGTACTCGGTGGCGGGGATCGGCGCGGTGAGCATCCAGATGGGATCGCCGCCTCGCACGCTGAGGTGATGGATGCGAGCGCGCGGGGTCAAGCCGTGGGTGGCCAGGCCCCGCTCGTTGACGATCAGCAACGCCGCAGCCGCGTCGGAGATCTGGCTCGACACCGCGGGGGTGAGCCGGCCGCCGTCGACCAGCGTCGGCAGGGCCGCCATTTTCTCCAGGGAGGTCCCTCGGCGGGGACCCTCGTCGACGGTCACGCCCGCCACCGGCACCACCTGGCCCGCGAAGCGGTCCTCGTCGATGGCCCGCAGAGCCCGTTGGTGGGACTGCAGGGCGAAGCGCTCCATGTCCTGCCGGCTGATCCCCCACTTGGCCGCGATCATCTCGGCCGCCCGGAATTGCGACACCTCCTCGTCGCCGTAGCGGGCCACCCAGCCCGTGGAACCCGAGAACGGGTCGTCGAATCCCAGAGGCTGGGCCAGGGTCATGGCCGAGCTGATCGGGATCATGCTCATGTTCTGGACCCCGCCAGCCACCACCACGTCCGCGGTGCCGCTCAGCACGGCCTGGGCGGCAAAATGCACCGCCTGCTGGGACGAACCGCACTGGCGGTCGACGGTGGTGCCCGGCACCTCCTCCGGCAGGCCGGCGGCCAGCCAGCAGGTCCGGGCGATGTCGCCGGCCTGGGGGCCGACGGTGTCGACGCATCCGAACACCACGTCCTCGACCGCAGCCGGGTCGATCCCGGTGCGGTCCATCAGCGCGGTGATGGCGGCCGCCCCCAGATCGGCCGGATGGACCCCGGCGAGTCCGCCGCCCCGCTTGCCGACCGGCGAGCGGACGGCGTCCACGATGTAGGCCTCAGGCATGGTGTGACTCCCTGTTCTCGTCAGGTTGGGTCCTCGTCCGGTTGGACCACGGCGTGCAGGAAGGCGGGCTCTTCGCCGCCCCCATCGAGCAGGACATCCGCCCCGGTGAGATAGCCGGCGGCCGGCGCCGCCAGCAGCACGCACATGGCGCCCACGTCCGCGGCGGTGGCGAGCCGCCCCATCGGGACGGTGGCCTCGACGGCGGCCACATCGGTGCCGTAGTACTCCTCCATCCGCTCGGTCTGCAGCAGGCCGACGGTGATCTGGTTGACCCGAACCTTGGGGGCCCATTCCAGCGCCAGGCTGCGGGTCAGGCAGACCAGACCGGCTTTGGCGGCGTTGTACGGGGCGGAGTTGGGGGCGGGGCGGATGGCGGTGGTGCTGCCGATGTTGAGGATCAGCCCGCCGCTGTCCTGGGTCTGCATCACCGCGTTGGCCCGCTGCGCCACGTAGAAGGGGGCCAGCAGGTTGAGGGTCACGATCCGCTCGAACAGCCGTGGGCTCATGGTGGCAGCCGGGGCGTACGGCGTCCCGCCGGCGTTGTTGACCAGGACGTCGAGACGGCCGAAGCGGGCGACGACCTCGTCGACAAAGGCGGCGACCTGGTCGGCGTCCCGGACGTCACACGGAAAAAAGGTTGCAGCCTTGTCGCTGCTCTCGGGTTGATGGCGCCCGCAGGCCACGACCTGGTCACCGTGGGCGGCGAAGGCGTCGACCAGGCCCCGACCGAGACCGCGGCCTCCGCCGGTGACCACGACCACCCGCCCTGTCACCGCATCCCTACGGGTGCTGGCTGCTGACACTGACCACTTCCCCCGTGAGGTACGACGAATAGTCGCTGGCGAGGAACACCATCACGTTGGCCACCTCCCACGGCGCCGCGGCCCGGCCGAAGGCTTCCCGCCCCCGCAGCTCCTCCAGCACCGCTTCGGTGGTCACTTTCGCCAGAAAGGGGTGCAGAGCCAGGCTGGGGGCCACCGCGTTGACCCGCACGCCGTAGGCGGCGGCCTCGACGGCGGCACAGCGGGTGAGGGCCATCACCCCGGCCTTGGCGGCCGCGTAGTGGCTCTGGCCGGCCTGGGCCCGCCAGCCCAGGACCGAGGCGTTGTTGACGATCACCCCGCGGCCGTGGTCCCGCATGTGGCGCAGCCCGGCGCGGGTGCACCGGAAGGTGCCGTGCAGGGTGACGTCGACGACGTTCATCCACTGCTCGTCCGTCATGTCGACGACGTTGGCGGTGCCACCGAGGCCGGCGTTGTTGATCAGGATGTCGACGCGACCGTGCTCGGCGGTGGCGCCGGCGAAGAGCGCCTGCACCTGGGCCTCGTCGGTGACGTCGCACCGCAGCGACAAGGGGCGCGCTCCGGCCACCTCGGCCAGGCGGTCGGCAGCGTCCGCCAAGCGGCGTTCGTGCTGGTCGCTGATCACGACTGCGGCCCCCTCCTCCGCGCAGCGCTGGGCGGCCGCGAAGCCGATGCCCGTCCCCGCGGCGGCGGTGATGACCACCGTCTTGCCGGCCAGCAGCCCGTGCCCGGGCACGTAGCTGGGCGGCGGGGCGTTGGTCACGCCTCCGTCCCGTATACCGGTGCCGGCGCGGGCGCCACTGTCAGGAGATCCCGAACGGCCGGACCAACCTCGGCGGCGTCCCAGCGGGCGCCTTTGTCGATGGACGGGCCGTGCTGCCAGCCGTCGGCCAGCCCGATACGACCGCCCTCCACTTCGAAGACCCGGCCGGTGATCCCGGCGGAGTCGGCGGAGCCGAGCCAGGCCACCAGGGGGGACACGTTTTCGGGGGCCATGGCGTCGAAAGCGCCGTCCTCGGGCGCCTGCATGGTCGCCGCGAACACCTCCTCGGTCATGCGGGTGCGGGCGGCCGGGACGATGGCATTGACCGTCACGCCGTAGCGGTGCAGCTCGACCGCCTGCACCAGGGTCAGCGACAAGATGCCCCCTTTGGCCGCCGAGTAGGCGGCCTGACCGACGCTTCCGAGCAGCCCGGCGCCGGAAGAGGTGTTGATGATGCGGGCATCGGCGGTCGACCCGGCCTTGGCTTGTTCCCGCCAGTGCGCCGCGGCCCAGCGGGCCACGCAGAAATGCCCCTTGAGATGCACTCGGACGACCGCGTCCCACTCGTCCTCGGTGGTGTTGACGAACATGCGGTCACGCACGAAGCCGGCGTTGTTGACCACCACGTCCAGCCGGCCGAAAGCGTCGATGGCCGCGCCGATGAGGCGACGCGACCCGTCCCAGTCGGCGACGTCGTCCTGGTTGACGATCGCCCGCCCGCCGAGATCGCGGATCTCGTCGGCCACCTGGGTGGCCGGGCTGGCGGACCGGCCCTGCCCGTCCAAGGCTGCGCCCAGGTCGTTGACGACGACCTCGGCGCCCTGGCGGGCGAACTCGAGGGCATGGGCCCGGCCGATCCCCCGACCGGCACCGGTGACCAGCACCACGCGTCCCTCACAGATCAAGACAGCACCCCTTTCGGGTCAAGCGCCTGCCGGCGCGGCACCTGTGTTTCGGTCACGTTGGCGGAACCGTCCTCGGCGGACAAGAATGGGCTTCTAGCCTAGACGAACGCCTCAAGGGGGATCTGCGGGTCATGACCAACGATGCCGGAATCGATGAACGCTACCGCCCCGCGTACGGCGGCGACCTCCTGGTCCGGGGCCTGGCCCGCAACCCGACCAAACCGGCCGTGTACCTGGGCGACCGGGTGCTCACCGCCGGCGAATTGGCCGATGAAATAAGCCGCTACATCCAGGCCTACGACGCCTGGGGTATCGGCCAGGGCAGCCCGACGGCCACCCTGGCCGCCAACCGGCCGGAGGTGCTGTTCGCCATGGGAGCGGGGATGGTCGCCGGCTGCCGGGGCACGCCGCTGCATCCCATGGGCTCGCTCGACGACCACGCCTACATCCTCGAAGACGCCCGGATCGAAACCTTGTTCTACGACCCTTCGGCGTATGAGGAGCGGGCCCTGGCACTCCAGGACCGGGTCCCGTCCTTGAAGCGGGTCGTGGCCCTGGCGCCCACGGACGCGGCCGAGGACCTGCCGACCGCGGCGGCGCGCTTCGGCGCCCGCACCCTGCGGCCGGCAGTCGCCAACGCCGACACGCCGTCGTCGATCGCCTACACCGGAGGCACCACCGGGCAACCCAAGGGGGTGGTGGGGACCTACCGGAGCGGCTCGACCATGACGACCATACAGATGGCGGAATGGCAGTGGCCTGGCGAAACCCGCTTCTTGTGCTGCACCCCGTTGAGCCACGCCG
>DASXZS010000169.1:0-4823 GCA_036501785.1 Acidimicrobiales bacterium
CTGCTCAGCCGTCCACAGCTGCTTGCGAAACCCCTCCCCGGCCTCGCCGATCACCGCGTTAGCCAGAGCGAGGATGGGGGTCGTCGACCGGTAGTTCTGCTCGAGGGTGATCGTCGCCGCGTCGGGGAAGTGGAACGGGAAGTCCAAGATGTTGCGCACGGTGGCGGCCCGGAAGGCGTAGATGGCCTGGGCGTCGTCGCCGACGACGGTGATCGAGCGGCCGCCGGCGGCCCGCGACTGCACGATGTCGGCCTGGAGCAGGTTGGTGTCCTGGTACTCGTCGACGAGCACGTGGTCGTAGGCGCCGGCCAGCGCCGGGCCGGTGACCGGGTCGGCGGCCGCGGCCCGCCAGTACAGGAGCAGGTCGTCGAAGTCCAGCAGGCGCTGGTCGCGCTTGCGCTGGGTGTAGGCCGCGAAGATTCCCGCCACGGCCGCTTCGTGCTCCTGCACCCACGGAAAGGACTGGCGCAGCACCGGCCGGAGCGGCTGGCGGGCGTTGACCACTCGCGAGTACACGGCGAGCAGGGTGTCCTTGCGGGGGAAGCGGCGGCGCCCCTCGTCGGGGGCGGCCGCGGCGACGGTCTGGCGGGCCAGCTGCATGAGATCGGCGGCGTCGCCCTGGTCGAGGACGGTGAAGCCGTCGCCCAACCCGAACGGGCCGCCGTGCTGGCGCAGCAGCCGGTGGGCGACGGAGTGGAAGGTGCCGGCCTGGACCCCGCGGGCCACCGCGGCGCCGACCAGGTGACCGAGCCGGCGGACCAGCTCCTCCGCGGCTCGCCGGCTAAAAGTCACCAGCAGCAGCCGCTCGGGCGCCACCCCGCAGTCGACCAGGCGGGCCAAGCGGGCCACCAGCGTCCGGGTCTTGCCCGTCCCGGCCCCGGCCACGATCAGCAGGGCCGGGCCGTCGTGCTCCACCGCCCGGCGCTGCTCCGGGTCCAGGCCCGCAGCCCACGCCGGCGCTGCCACCGTCTCGGTCATGCCCGCCGATGCTACCCGATTGTCCAAACGTATGTTCGGGTGCGGGGTTCTGGCATCCTGTCGGGCCGTGCCCCCTCGGCTGGTGCTGGCCTCCGCCTCCCCCGCCCGGTTGCGCCTGTTGGAGAGCGCGGGGCTGGCCCCCGAGGTGATAGTGAGCGGCGTCGACGAGGACGGCACCGAGGACCTGCCGGCCCCGGCCGCCGTCCTGCTCCTGGCGCGGCGCAAGGCCGCGGCCGTGGCCACCCGCCAGTCGCCGGAAGGCGGCCGGACTCTGGTGATCGGCTGCGACTCGCTGCTGGAGTTCGACGGTGCGGTGGAGGGCAAGCCGGTCTCGGCCGCGGCCGCCACCGCCCTGTGGCGCCGGCTGCGCACCCGCTCCGGACTGCTGCACACCGGCCACTGCGTCATCGATACTGCGACCGGGGCCGAGGCCGCTGTTACCGACACCGCCCTGGTGCGCTTCGGCGACCCCACCGACGCCGAGATCGACGCCTACGTGGCGACCGGCGAGCCCCTGCGGGTGGCCGGCGCCTTCACCTTGGAGGGTTTCGGGGCGCCGTGGATCGACAGCATCGACGGCAACTATGGGACCATCACCGGTCTGTCGGTGCCGGTGTTGCGGCGGCTGCTGCGGCAGCTCGGCGTCGAGCTCGTCGACTTGTGGGTCGGTGGCTGACGACTTCCGGGCCCGGGTGGAGGCGGTGGTGGCCGCCCTGGGCCCGGGCGAGGTCGTGTCCTACGGCGACGTGGCCGCCGAAGCCGGTTTTCCGGGCGCGGCCCGGGCCGTGGGCGCCATCCTCGCCCACCCGCAGCCGGGTCTCGACCTGCCGTGGTGGCGGGTGGTGACCGCCACCGGCCGCCTGGTGCCGGGCCACGCAGCCGAGCACGCCCGCCACTTGCGGGCCGAGGGCGTCGCCATCAAGAACGGCCGGGTGGCCCGCACCCGCCGAATGCCGAGGTGAAAGTGCTGCTCCGGCCGGTCGCCTAAAATTTGGGCGCCATGGACCTGGATCGGGCACTGCAGACCACCGGGGCGGTACGGGAATTCTCCGAGCACCCGGTGCCCGACGAGGTCATTCACCACATCCTCGAGGTGGCCCGCTTCGCCCCCAGCGGGGGCAACCGGCAAGCCTGGCGGGTCCTCCTGGTCAAAGACCCCGGCCTGCGCCGCAGGCTCCGCGAGCTGTACGTCCAAGGCTGGTACCAGTACCTGGCCATGGGCGCCGCCGGCCTGGTGCCCTGGGCGCCGGTCACCGACCGCGACGCCGAACGGGCCGCCCTGGCCGACGCCGACCGGGTGGCCGCCGACGCCGCCGAGCGGCCCGGCGGCTTCGCCGAGCACTTCGACGGGGTGCCCGCCCTGCTGGTGCTGCTGGCCGACCTCCGCTTGCTCGCCGCCACCGATCGCGACCTGGACCGGTACACCCTGGTGGCCGGCGCTTCGATCTACCCCTTCGCCTGGAGCATCCTGCTGGCGGCCCACGGGGCCGGGCTCGGCGGCGTTCTGACCACCATGCTCGTCCCGGCCGAGCACGAGGTGCGCGACCTGCTCGGGGTGCCGCCGGAATGGGTGCTGGCCGGAGCGTTGGCCCTGGGCTACCCCGCGGGCGGGAAGCGGCCGACCCGACTGCGCCGCACGCCGGTCGAAGCATTCACCACCCTCGACCGTTTCGACGGCCCGGGCCTCACCGCCTAGTTCTCGTAGTTCTCGAGGTCAGGGCTGGTCCGTGGTGCGACCGCCGCCTGGGCGGCCAGCATCAAGCCGATGCCCCGCTCGTCGCCGACCAGACCCTCGCCCATCTTGTTCATCATGTAGGCGAGGGTCATGCGGGCGTCGAGGTCGTTGACGACGACCGATCCGCCCCAGCCGCCCCAGAAGCAGGCCCGGTCGTCGCTGCTGACCGGCATCTCCGGTGACGGCAGCCCGTACCCGACACCGAACCGGATCGGCACACCTAATACCAAGTCGGTGCCGTAGGCCTGCTCGGTGAAGATCCGCTCGATCCCCGCCTCCGACAGCAGCCGCACCCCGCCGACCTGACCGCCGTTGGCGACCACGGCCTGGATGGTGGCCGCCGAGCGGGCGTTGCCGTGCCCGTTGGCAGCCGGGATCTCCGCCCGGCGCCAGGCATCGCTCGACGACGCCTCAGCGGACAGGGGCGGATTGGTGAGGGTCCGGATGGCGGTGTCGCTGGCCGCCGCCACCATCTCGGAGGTGTACGGCGGCGGGGGGATCACGTTGGACACCCGCCCGAACTCGCCCGGGTCCAGGCCGATGTGAAAGTCCGCACCCAGTGGCTCGGACACCGTCTCCCGGAAGAACGCGCCGACGGTCTGGCCCGTCACCCGCCGGATGACCTCACCAATGAGGTACCCCTGGGTGATGGCGTGGTAGCCAGAAGCGGTGCCCGGCTCCCACCACGGCTCCTGGGCCGCCAGCAGGCCGGTGGCCTTCTCCCAGTCGTAGAGATCCTCGACTTGCATGGGCTCCGTCCAACCCGGCAAGCCGGCGGTGTGGCCCAGCAGATGGCGGAACAACACCCGGTCGGCCTTGCCGGACGCCCCGAACTCCGGCCAGAACCGCGACACCGCGGCGTCGAGGTCGATCTCCCCGGCGTCCACCAGGATCAGGGCGCACAAGGCGGTCATGGTCTTGGTGGTCGACCACACGTTGGTGATGGTGTCGGGTTCCCACGGTTGGGTGCGGGCCTCGTCGACCCAGCCGCCCCAGATGTCGACCACCAGCTCGCCCTCGACGCTCACCGCGATCGAGGCGCCGACATCGGCGCCGGTGGCCAGGTTGCCCGCCAGCAGGTCCCGCAGGGCGGCGAACTGGTCGTCGCAGACGCCGTGGACCTCATCGGAGTAGGGCGCGGGTGTGTCCTCGATCCTCGTCACTGGTGGTCCCCTGTGGTCGTGCCGTGGTAGGCGGCCACGCTACCGGGGCCGAGGGCCCGAAGGAACCCGGCCAAGCCCGGGTCGGCGGTCGCCACTGCCTCGTCCCATCCGAACCAGCGGACGTCCTGGCTCTCCCCCGCGGGCGGGTCCGGCTCCTGTTCGCCGGCGGCCAGCAGGTAGCGCAGGTCGAGGTGGGTGTGGCCCCGGCCGCCGGCGTGCACGTCGAGATGGGCGAGCGGCGGCACTCCGTCCGGGCCGGGATCGAGCCAGTCGACCTCCAGGCCGGTCTCCTCGGCCGCCTCGCGCCCCGCCGCCGCCCACGGCGTCTCGCCCGGCTCCAGGTGGCCGCCGGGCTGCAGCCACAGCCCCAGCCGTTAGTGGCGGTGCAGGATCACGCCCCGGGGGCCGAGGATCACCGCCGATCCCGTCACGTGGGTGACGTCCGCGGCCTGATCGAACGGCCTCGGTAGGCGGCCCAAGGCGTTCAGGAAACGGTGCCGGGACCGGGCCTCGCGACCATCGACGGGCCGGCGCCGCCACACCGCCTGGCGCACCAGGTCCAGCAGGTCTGACGGGCCCGCGTCAGCCACCGGCCGCAGTCCCGACCCGCCGGGGCAGACCGCGGCGGCGCCCGGTGACGTTGCCGTGGCGGTGCAGGCTCTCGCTGACCGCCTGCTCGCGCGCCCACCGCAGGACTTCCCGCCCGGGGTCGCTCGCCACCGGAGTGTCGTCCACCCACCACCCCGAATCGAGTACCTCCAGGCGCACCGACTCATCGACCTGGCCGAGCAGCCGGACCTTGTCGACGCCGGGCTCGCCCGCCCGGGCCGCCACCGTCGCCGTGTCGACCACCTCGACCGCCACCCCCACGGCCGCGGCCGCCCCCCTTGCTGCCGCCACCACCTCGTCAGACACCCCGGCACCCCGGCCCACCAACACCGAACCCA
>DASXZS010000170.1:0-9021 GCA_036501785.1 Acidimicrobiales bacterium
GAGGACGAGAGCGCGGTCAGTGACGACCGGTTGCGCCTGATGTTCACCTGCTGCCACCCGGCCCTTTCCCTCGACGCCCGGGTGGCGCTCACCCTGCGGACGTTGGCGGGTCTCACCACCGGGGAGATCGCCCGGGCCTTCCTCGTACCCGAACCGACCATGGCCCAGCGGCTGGTGCGGGCCAAGCACAAGATCCGCAACGCCGGCATCCCGTTTCGGATCCCCCCGGACCACCTCCTCCCCGAACGCACCGGGGCGGTCCTGGCCGTGCTGTACCTGCTCTTCAACGAAGGTTACGCGGCCACGGCCGGCGCCGACCTGGTCCGAACCGGGCTGTGCGCCGAAGCCATCCGCCTCGGTCGCGTCCTGGCCGTCCTGATGCCGGATGAGCCCGAAGCGCTGGGTCTGCTGGCATTGATGTTGCTCCACGAGGCCCGGCGCGACGGGCGAACCGATGGCGCCGGCGACCTGATACCACTGGAGCACCAGGACCGCTCGCGCTGGGACCAGGCCGCCATCGCCGAAGGGCTGCAGGTGCTGGACCGGGCCCTGCGCCGCCGCCGGGCTGGCCCCTACCAGGTGCAGGCCTGCGTGGCCGCCTGCCACGCCAGCGCCCCCCGCGCCGAGGCCACGGACTGGAAGGAGATCGCCCTGTTGTATCGCCAACTGGCCGCCATGGCCCCCTCACCCGTGGTCGAGCTCAACCTGGCCGTAGCTGTCGCCATGGCCGACGGCCCGGCGGCGGGATTGGCCCGGGTCGAGGCCCTGGAGGCGACGGGGGCGCTCCAGGGCTACCACCTGCTGGCGGCCACTCGGGCCGACCTGTTGCGCCGGCTCGACCGGCCCGACGAAGCGGCCGCTGCCTACCGGCGGGCCATCACCCTGACGGGCAGCGAGGTCGAGCGGCGCTATCTCCGCCGGCGCCTGGCGGAGGTGGAGGGGTAGTCGGTGGAGGGGTAGCAGGGTGCGGGTGAGGCAGCCCACTGCGATCACCCTGCGCGTTCGGACATCTCCTGTCCGTGCCGTCCGGCGCGTGGTCGGCACCCGAGCCCCGCAATTGGACCGCGTATGTAACAGGATGGCAGCGTTGTCACGTCGAACCTTTGCGTCTATGACGCCCGCTGCGACACCGCCGTACTCGGTCTTCGGGTGGCACCGCGCCGGCGCGCCGTAGGGCTTCGGATGGTGTGATCAGTGAGGGGGCCGAAGCCGGGACGCGTGAGTCAGTGGTGGCGCGACCGTCCACTGCGGTCCAAAGGGTTAGCCGTCCTGGCCCCGCCGGTGCTGGTGCTGGTGGTCACCGTGGCCGCGTCTTTTTTCGCCGAAACCCGGCAGGTGGCCTTGCGGAAATCCTCCTTCGCGGCCAACGCCGCCGCAACCCAGTCAGCGGACGTGCTCACCTTGCTTCTCGACGCCGAGACGGGTGTGCGGGGCTATGCCCTCAGCGGGAACATCACGTTCCTGGTGCCTTACACCCAGGCGATGTCCCAGTTGCCTGGCCAGCTGGCGGGGTTGGTCGGAGGCGCCGAGGACAGCCTTAGCGCCCGGGACGCCCTGGCCGCGGCCACCCTGGCGAACGCCGAACTGACCGGCCTGGCCCGCATCAGGACCGGAATAGCCGCCCACGCCCTGTCCGGGCCAGGCCTGGACACTGAGCTCAGTGCCGGTAAGCAGGTCATGGATGAGATCCGGTCGAGCCTGGGCGCCATCCAGGCTCGTGAGACCGCCACCCTCACGGCCAAGCGGCGAGACGTCGATCGGCTGCAGACTGCCGTCGAGATCATCGAGCCGGTGGGGCTGGTGACTGGGGTGATCGGCGGGGTGACGGCCATGGTGCTATTCGTCAGATCCATCGTGCGCCGCGTCGGCGAGGTCGGCGCCAACGCCTACCGGCTGGGCCTCTCCGAGCCGCTGCTGCCGCTGCCCCCGGCCGTCGACGAGGTCGGCAGCCTGTCAGAACGCCTCGAAGAGGCCGCGGGGCTGCTCACCGAACGTGGCACGGACCTGGTGCGAGCCCAGGCCGCGGCGGTGGCCGCCGCCGGGGCCGCCGACGCCGTGCTGGCCCGCGTCGGCCACGAACTGCGGACCCCGTTGACTGCGGTCATGGGATTCGGCCGCCTGATCGAGACATCCAACCTCAGCGCCCAGGACGCCGAAGCCGTCGGACAGATCCTGCATGCCGGCGACCACATGCTGCGGATCATCGAGGAAGCTCGCACTCCGCCCGGAGCTCAGCAAGCCATCGAACTGGACGTACAGGCGGTAGTGGTCGGTCCCCTGATCGACGAAGTGCTTGCCTTGTTGGCCCCGCTCTGTGCGGCGCGCCACCTCACGGTTACGGGATACGACGACGCCGATGCCAATATGACACTGATGGCGGATCGCCAGCGGTTGAAGCAGGCGCTGATCAACCTGGTGTCCAACGCGGTGAAGTACAACACCGACGAGGGTCGCATCACGGTCTCCTGCCGATCCGCCGGCGCCAACCGGGTCAGGCTCGCGGTCACCGACTCCGGTCCCGGGATCCCAGCCGCCTCGATCGGCCGGGTGTTCGTGCCGTTCGATCGCCTCGACGCCGCCAGCCGAGGCATTGAGGGCACCGGAATCGGCCTGTCGCTCAGCAAGACCTTCGTGGAGGCCATGGACGGAGTCATCGGGGTCGAAAGCACCGTGGGCGAGGGCTCCACCTTCTGGATCGACCTGCCCGCCGCGGCCCGCGCGCCCAGCCTGACGCCAGAGCCGACCGGGTGACCTCCAACTCCCTGGTCCTGGTGATCGAAGACGACGCCGCGGTGCTGTCCCTGATCGGGACGGTCCTACGGCGGCAGGGCTTCGAGGTGCTGGCGGCCGACACTGGTCGCGCCGGGCTGCGTCACATCCACGAACAACGCCCCGCCGTGGTGGTGCTGGACCTGGGCCTGCCCGACCTCGACGGTTGGCAGGTGCTGGAGCGGATCCGGGATGTCTCTGAGGTCCCGGTGCTCCTACTCACCGGATACGCCGCCGAGCCGGACAAGGTGCGAGGCCTTCGCGCCGGGGCTGACGACTATTTGACCAAGCCGTTCGGCCTCGATGAGCTCATCGCTCGGCTCGAGGCCTTGCTGCGCCGGGGCCGGCCCGGGCCGGACGGAGGCTCCGACGTCTTTGTCGACGAGGTCTTTGTCGACGAGGCCCTTCGGGTCGACTTCGCCCGCCGGGTAGTGACCATGGGGGAGGAGCAGGTGGCCATGACGGTGATCGAGTTCAAGCTGCTGGCCGCCCTGGTCCGTCACCCGGGCCAGATCTTGTCCACCGACCAGTTGCTGCGCCTGGCGTGGGACGATACATCGGGGGTCGGGCCCGATCGGGTGAAGTTCTCGGTCCACCGGTTGCGGCGCAAGCTGCACTGGGACGATCTGGAGAGATCACCGATCGAAGCCGTGCGCGGCTTCGGGTATCGGTTCCGCCCTGGACCGGCACCAAGGTGAGCCCAAGCTCGCCGCGCCGATCGCAACCAAACTGCAACCGAATTCCACCCCACGACGATTCCCGATAGGGAATGCTGACCGCATGCCCTCGGCCACCACGGACGGCCGGCCGGGCAAGATCCTGGTGGTGGAGGATGACCCCGCCATCGCCCGGATCCTATGCCTGCTGCTCCAACGGTCCGGGCGCGCCGTGCTGCAGGCTGCAGACGGTCGGGGAGGGATGGCGCTTTTCGACGACCAACAACCCGATCTGGTGGTCTTGGACCTGGCCCTGCCCGGGGTCGACGGGTGGGGCGTGCTCCGGTACATCCGGGCGGCGAGCGCCATCCCCGTCGTCGTGGTCACCAGCGACGTGCGCAGCGCCGACCGTAGCCGGGCCGAAGGCGCCGACGCCTTCGTGACCAAGCCGTTCGACAACCAAGCCCTGGTCGAGCAGGTGGACGTGTTGCTCGCCAAGTGATGGCCTGTGGCCGGCGTGAGACGTGGGGCGTGAGCGCCTCGCGGCCTCCCCCTCCCGTGCCGGCAGTACGCTGCACGCTCATGATCTTGGCCCTGTTTCTGGTGCTGGTGGCCTTGTTTGTGGTGCTGCCGATCATCGGCTTGGCCCTGTGGGCGCTGATAACGACGATCGTGGTCGGTCTGGTGATCGGGGCGCTGGCCCGACTGGTGGTACCCGGCCCGCAGCCGATCGGCTTCCTCGCCACGGTCATGGCCGGCCTGTCTGGCAGCATCATCGGCGGCTTCGTCGGCCAACACGTGTTCGACTTCGGCGGCTTCGCCACCACCCTGATCGAGATCGGCGTGGCGGCCCTGGTGGTGCTGGCGCTCGTCGGCGAGCGGGGCCGGCGGTTGTCACACCGGCCGTAGCCCACCCCACCCCAGCCCGGTCGGATTTCGCGCCATAAGTCGCGTATTACGCGATGAAACGCGCGAAATCCAGATGGCCCGGCCGCCGGCCGCCGGCACTGCCCGCCTACGAACGGGCGATACCCGCCGCCGCTGCAATCCGATCGGCCTCGGCGCCGGCGTCCACCCCGTCGCCCACCGAGACCAGGAGGCGCTGCCAGCGGGGTGGGGCGTTGAGATCCACCTGGATCGCCGGCCGCTGCCGGTGTACCGCGGTGAAGTCGTAGCCGTCGCCGTGCCGGCGGGTGCCGAGGGCGATCAGCCCGGGGATGCCGGTGCCGGCCATCCGCCAGCCTCGTAGCTGCGCCCAGGCGTTGTCGGGTGCGCTCACCGAGCGGACCGAGGCGAGCGGCACCCGCACGTCGCCGTGGAGACCCCACACCTTCTCCCCCCAGGTCAGGCGCACCACCAACTCGCCGCCGTCCACCAGCAGTTGGGCCACTGCGCAAGCATAAGGCCCATGAACGGCGCCCAATCTCTCGTGGCCACCCTCACCGGGGCCGATGTCACCGTGTGCTTCGCCAACCCGGGCACGTCCGAGATGCACTTCGTGGCCGCCCTCGACCGCGCCCCCGACCTGCGCGGCGTGCTGTGTCTCTTCGAGGGGGTGGCGACCGGTGCCGCCGACGGGTACGGGCGCCTCTTGGACCGGCCCGCGGCCACCTTGCTCCACCTGGGGCCCGGGCTGGCGAACGGGCTGGCCAACCTGCACAACGCCCGCCGGGCCCGCACCCCGATCGTCAACGTGGTCGGCGACCACGCCACCTACCACAAGCGGTTCGACGCCCCCCTCGAGTCGGACATCGACGCCCTGGCGGGGACGGTGTCGTGTTGGGTGCGCCGGCCCAGCCGCCCGCAGGATGTGGGAGCCGACACGGCGGCGGCGGTGGCCGCAGCGCGATCGGGAGGTCGAGGGATCGCCACCTTGATCCTGCCGGCCGATGTCAGTTGGGGAAAAGAGGGAGTGGTGGCGGCTGTCGCCCCGCCCCGTCCCGCCGCCCAGGTGGCCGACAGCGTGGTGGCCGACGTGGCGACCGCACTCAGCGGTGACGAGCCCGCAGTGCTGCTGCTCGGCGGACAGGCACTCCGGGAGCCGGCCTTGTCGGCGGCGGCCCGGGTGGCCGTCGCGACCGGATGCCGCGTTGTGATGGAAACCTTTACGCCTAGGGTGGAGCGGGGTCGCGGCCGGCCGGTGTTCGAACGGCTCGGCTATTTCTCCGAGATGGCTGAAGCCCAACTCGCCGGCACTCGGCACCTGGTGCTCGCCGGGGCGGCGGCGCCGGTCGCCTTCTTCGCCTATCCCGAGCGGGCCAGCGACCTGGTTCCCGCCGGCTGCCAGGTCCACCTCCTGGCCGGTCCGGCCGATGACGTGCCGGCTGCGCTGGCGGCGGTGGCCGAACGGGTCGGCGCCCCTCCGGCCCCGCCGACCGGGCCCGCCGCCGCCCGCCCGGTGGTCCCCGCCGTCACCGCGACCTTGAGTGCCGAAGCCGTCGGGTCGGTGATCGGGGCCGGCCTGCCCGAGGGGGCCGTGCTCGTCGACGAAGCCATCACCGCCACCGTGGGCCTGGCCGCGGGTACGGCCGGTGCCGCTCCCCACGACTGGCTGGGTCACACCGGCGGGGCCATCGGCCAAGGGCTGCCGATCGCCACCGGCGCCGCCGTCGCCCTGGTGGGCTCCGGCCGGCGGGTGGTGTCCGTGGAGGCGGACGGCAGCGCCATGTACACCATCCAGGCCCTGTGGACCCAGGCCCGCGAGAGCCTGGACATCACCACCATCATCCTCAACAACCGGGCCTATGCCATCCTCCAGATCGAAATGCACCGAGTCCAGGCGGACCCGCCCGGACCGAGCGCGGCGGCGCTGCTCGACCTGGGCCAGCCCACCCTCGACGTGGTGGCGCTGGCGGGCGGCTTCGGGGTGCCTGGGGTCAGGGTGACGACCGCCGGCGAGCTCGACAGCGCCTTCCGCCGTTCCCTGGCCCAACCCGGCCCGTTTCTGATCGACGCCGTCCTGCCGGGCCGGTGATTTCTGTTCGCCGGCGCCCTTCTGACATGCTCCAGCGGCATGTTGGACGATCTGTTGGAGGCCAACCTCCGTTACGCCTCGGGCTTTGCCCTGCAGGGGATACCGGCCTCCGCCGCCAAGCAATTCGCCCTGGTCACCTGCATGGACAGTCGGATCGAACCACTCGCCATGCTCGGCCTGCGGGCCGGCGACGCCAAGATCCTGCGTAACGCGGGCGGGCGGGTCACCGATGACGTGCTGCGCTCGCTGCTGTTGGCCACGTCGTTGCTCGGCGTGAAATACATCGCCGTCATGCAGCACACCCACTGCGCCCTGGCCTACCGGACCGACGACGACCTCCGGTCCGATATGCTCGCCGACCGAGCCGTGGACCTCGAGGGTTGGGAGTTTCACACCATGCCCGATCCCGATCGAGCCCTCTACCACGACGTCCAGACCATCCGGACCTGCGACGCCCTGCCACCTGGCATTCAGGTGGAAGGCTGGCGCTACGACGTGAAGACCGGCGCCATCACCAGGGTCGTGCCGGCCGGCGGCGGGTGACAGCTACGCCTGACCCCCACCGAACGGAGCCGCCGTGGCGCCGGCGAGTAGTTGCTGGAACGTGGTCCACTTGGTCCAGATCCATTCGCTCTCTTCGTGAGGCGACCGGAACATCCTGGCCAACGAGGCGATATCCGACAGCGTCCAGGCCAACCGGTAGAAGCTGATCGCCGCGTGTCCCAAAGCTGCAAGGGTCGGCGAGCGACCCGGCATCGCAGACGCGACGTCGCCTGATGCAGCGTCGCCAGCTCCCGGAGTAGGCGAACTCGGCCACCATCGCTGAGGGCATCGCCCCACTCGCCGGTCCGGCCCTCAACCCAGGGGAACACGGCCAGGCTGTACTGGCCCGAGAGGCGCACGCTGACCGACCGGTGCGACGACCGAAGGGGCGCGACCACGAGAGTCAGGCCAGCTTCGTAGTGCAGCGCCCAGGCGGCTTCGTAGGCGGCCCGCAAGCCCGGGAACGTCGCCTCCCGCCTGTCTGCCAGCCACGGCTTGGTGTCGAGATCATCGACCGTGAGGAAGAATTTCCGACCATCATCGGTATGGGCAGCCCAGTGGTAGCTCCCGGCGCCCGTCGGGAGGTACCGGATGTCAGCGGCCTCGAGCGCCCAGTCGGCCGCGAGGAGACGCACCATGTCGCGGTCATGGAGTGCTAATGGAGGATGCGAGTGCAGGGCTACCACTGTTGCACGACGCGCCGGTCGACTGCTGGGAAATTGAGCTTCTCTCGCCTCCTCCGGCGGTCCGTTTAGGCCTGGCTGGGTGCGATACTGACAGCATGGGTCCGGTTTTCGAAAACGGGTGGGGTGTTCCGGCGCGGGAGGGCAGCGCCTCGCGGCGCCATCCGGTGGAGCGGTTCGACCCGTTGCTGCGGGCCCTGCTGAGCTGGGACCTGGTGTCGCCTGGGGATCCCGACGGGGGGACGACCTGGCAGCTGACCCCTGAGGCCCAGCGCCGGGTTTCGCAATTGGCCCGGACGCGCAGTCAGCCGGATGAGGCTGTCGTCCACTTGGGCGGGCGTTGTCAGCAATGCCGTCGCCGTCGCACTCTCCGGCTCTCGAGCGGCCGTCTGCTGTGCGATGACTGCCGCGGCAGCGCCAGCCACTGACCCTGACTCGTCAGCCCCGCCAGCTGCCGCGGTCACGACGACCAGTCCTGGCGCTAATGGTGCCATACTGTGCGATTGTGCGTGTTGCGGTGGCGAGCCTCAAGGGTGGGGTGGGCAAGACCACGACCACCGTGTACCTGGCGGCGGTGGCCGCTCGCGGCCGGCGAGCCGTGACCGTGGTGGATGCGGATCCCCAGGGCTCGGCTGCTATCTGGCTGGAGGATCGGCCGATCGACGGTGTCGAGGTGCGAGAGGCACCCAGCGAGCGGCTTCTCCGGAAGGCGCTCAACCATGACGACGACCGGGCAGTCGTGATCGTCGACACGCCTCCGGCGACCGAGCGCCTATTGTCCGCCGCCCTCACTGGCGCCGACGTGGTGGTTGTGCCCACTCGCATCGGGGGAGTCGAGGGGGTGCGCCTGACCACCACCTTGGAGATGGTGCCCGAGAGGATCCCGGCCGGTTTGGTCGTGAGTTCGGCTCGACCCTGGACGCGGGACTTCAAGGAGACGCTGGATGCCTGGGCTGAGCAGAGTGTGCCAGTCTGGGGGATCGTTCCCGAGAGGGTCGGGATCGCCGCCGGTCCTGAGGCTGAGCTCCACTGGGATGGGCTCGAAGCGGCCGCCGAGGTTTGGCAGCGGGTGACGCGCGCGACCCGCCGCAGATAACCGCGAACCGCGAAGAGGCGGAGGGCGCGGGGCGGGGCCGTGCTCAAAATCTTGGTGGCGGTCGTACGCTTCCGAGACAGCTCGGCGTAAACGTTCGGGGTCGCCGGTCGGCCGGGCGTCCCCTGGTTGATTTGCCATCGGTGCCGGGTCAATTCGATTCCCGGTGCGTGCCCGACGGTTACCTGGCTCGATCGCGGCTGCCGATCCCAAACGTGGTCCCCTCTGTCGGAAGATCCAGGTCTGTTACGGCCGGCTCGGGAGGTCCTGGCGGGTACGTCGTGAGCTTCCTCCTTCCTGACG
>DASXZS010000171.1:0-2266 GCA_036501785.1 Acidimicrobiales bacterium
ACGAGGAGCATCTGGTAGTCCACCGACACCGCGCTCACCAGACTGGCGACCGCCCACAGCGCCACCACCACTTGCAACAACCGGGTCCGGCTGTGGCGATCGCTGAGTCCTCCAAAGGGAAGCGTCGCCACGCATCCGACCAGGGTGGTCACTGTCACCAGCAGACCCAGCTTGGCGTTGCCGATGTCGAAGGCCCGTTCGAGAGGGGCGGCCAGCGCCCCGACCGCCGCGGTGTCGGCCGCCTGGAGTCCGAGAATGGAGGCGAAGAGCAGGATCACCCTCCGGCGGGCCGGCCCGCCGACCGCCCCCTCCAGACTGAGATGGGAAGCGCCCCGGAACCCGAGCGCCCAGGTCACCGCCTGTCCCAACCAGTCACCGCGTGTTTCTACCACCGACCCGGACCATCGCAACCTTCCGTTCGAGGGCCCAGGCATCAGGGGGTGGCCGGCGCCAATCATCGCCGCCGGGGAGGACCGGTAAGGTGCCGGCATGCGCTTCAGTATCTGGCCGTCCCCGGCCAACCCGTGGGAGGAGATCCTCGAGTTGGCTCGCCATTGTGAGGCCACAGGCTGGGACGGCGTCTACTTCGCCGACCACTTCATGCCCAACGGTCCCGGTCCCGCCGCCCTGGACGGCGACACCATGGAGTGTTGGTCGGTGATCGCCGCCCTGGCGGTCGCCGTTCCCCGCGTCCGTCTGGCTCCCCTGGTCACCAGCGTCACCTACCGCCACCCCGCCGTGCTGGCCAAGATCGCGGCGGCGGTGGACCGGATCAGCGGCGGGCGTCTGACCTTGGGCCTCGGCGCCGGCTGGCAGGTCAACGAGCACGCCTCCTACGGCCTCGACCTCGGCACCGTAAAGGAGCGGCTGGACCGCTTCGAGGAGGCCATCGAGATCCTCGTTTCCATGCTCCGGCAGCCGCGCACCACCTTTGCCGGCACGTATTTCCGCGTCAGCGACGCGCCCAACCAGCCTGCCCCCCTGCAACCCCGGCTCCCGCTCCTCATCGGGGGCGGCGGGGAGCGGCGGACGATGCGCATGGCGGCGCAGTACGCGGACGAGTGGAACTCCTGGACATCGCCCGATGAGCTCGCCCACAAGGTGAAGGTGCTCCAGTCGCATTGCGAGGATGTGGGCCGCGACCCCGCCGAGATCGGGGTCTCAACCCAGGCGTTGCTCTTCCTGTCGACCGACGAGTCATGGTTGGCCGGAAAGCGTCAGCCGGCCGCGGGCCCGCCGGTGATCGTCGGCACGCCCAGCGAGGTCTCCGACATCGTCGGCCGCTACCGCGACGCCGGGGCGGACGAGCTCATCATTCCCGACTTCACCCTGGGGCCGATGAGCAAACGGAAGGAAACCTGTGACCTCTTTATGCAGGAAGTGGCGCCCCACGCGCGTTGAAAGGCCCGGCGGTCAGAAAGGCGCCGGCGCAGGGGGATTCGGCGACAGAGACGTGACCTAGCGGACCGCTGGGCGCCGTTGGTCCAGCTCCGCGGCGATCTGGATGATCTGATCCTCCTGCCCGCCGACGAGGCGCTGGCGGCCGCACTCGAGCAGGATCTCGGCCCCGGACACGCCGTAGCGCTCCGCGGCCCGGTAGGCGTGCTTGAGGAAGCTGGAGTACACGCCGGCGTACCCCATGATGAGGGCCAAGCGGTCGAGGGTGGGTTCGTCGTCCATGACCGGGCGGACCACTTCCTCGGCGGCGTCGATGAGGGCCAGCACGTCGATGCCGGTCCGGGTGCCGAGCCTCTCGAAGACCGCGGCCATGGCTTCGACGCTGGTGTTGCCGGCGCCCGCGCCGAAGCGCCGGGTGGAACCGTCCACCTGGAGGGCGCCGGCCCGCACGGCCAAGATGGTGTTGGCCAATGACAGGGACAGGTTCTCGTGGCCGTGGAAGCCCACTTGGGCGTCGGCGCCGATCTCGGCGACCAGGGCTGCCACCCGATTGGAGGCGTCCTCCATGACCATGGCCCCGGCCGAGTCCACCACGTAGACGCACTGGCAACCGGCGTCGACCATGATGCGGGCCTGCTGGGCCAGGACGTCCGGCGGCTGGCTGTGGGCCATCATCAAGAAGCCGACGGTCTCCAAACCGATGTCGCGGGCCAAGCCGAAATGCTGGGCCGAGACGTCAGCCTCGGTGCAGTGGGTGGCCACGCGGATCACCGAGACCCCGAGATCGGCGGCGGCGCTGATGTCGTCCTTGGTGCCGACTCCGGGGAGCATGAGGGCGGCGATCTTGGCCCGGGTGGCGGTGGCGACC
>DASXZS010000172.1:0-3211 GCA_036501785.1 Acidimicrobiales bacterium
CTTCGATGTCGATGCCGACCTCGCCGAATGGGAGTACGGCGAACTGGAAGGGCTGACGATGCCCGAGATCCAGGCCCGTTACCCCGGGTGGAGCATCTGGGAAGGGCCGTGGCCGGGCGGCGAGTCCGCCATGGACGTGGCGGCCCGGGCCGATCGGGTCGTCCAACGAGTGGTGGCCTCCGGGCTGGAGCGGGTGGCGGCCGTAGGCCACGGTCATTTCAGCCGGGTGCTGGCGGCCAGGTGGGTGGGGGCGGAGGTGCCGGTCGCCAGCTGGCTGGACCTCGACACCGCCACCCGCAGCGAGCTGGGGTGGTCCCGGGGCACGCCGGTGCTGCGGCACTGGAACGTCGAGCCGCCGCGGCCGTAAGGCCGCGCCGTCCTTCCGACGCCGGTCGGCCAGGATGGGGCCGTGCAGCCCGGCCCCCCGCCCACTTCTCCGCCGCCCGCGCCGACGTGCTACGTCCATCCGGACCGGACGGCCGGGTCGGTCTGCCGGCGCTGTAACCAGCCCATCTGCCCCGAGTGCATGCGGGAGGCACCGGTTGGCTGGCAGTGCGCCCGGTGCGTGCACCAGGACAGCCGGCACGCGCCGGTGACCCGCTGGGCGCCTCGGTCGGCCGGCCGGCTGGGCAGCACCCGGCTCACGCCGGTGGTGATCGCCCTCATCGTCATCAACGTGGCGGTCTACATCTGGGAGCGGAGCCAGCACGCCGGCGTCTATGTCTTTCAGGGATTTCCGAACGCGTGCGCAAATACCGCCGAGTGCCGGTTCGCCCTGTGGCCGTACGCGGTGCACCACGGGCAGTGGTACCGGCTCATCACCGCCGCCTTCCTCCACGAGAGTGTCCCCCACATTGCGCTCAATATGGCGAGCCTGGCGATCGTCGGTCCGGCCGTGGAAGCCGAATTGGGTAAGTTGCGGTTCGGGGCGCTGTACCTGTTGTCCGCTCTGGGCGGATCTGTCGCCTCCTATCTCTTGAGCCCAGCCGCCGAGCTTGGTCTCGGGGCGTCGGGGGCTATCTTCGGTTTGTTTGGCGCATACTTCGCCATCGCCCGTACCCGTCGCTGGGACACGAGCACGATCCTCGTGCTCATCGTCGTCAACCTCTTATTCGGATTCTCCGGCAACATCGACTGGCGGGCCCACCTCGGTGGTCTCATCACGGGCGGGATAGTCGCCCTCGGCATGGCCCGCTCCGTCGACCTGCGTCGGACGGCAACGCGTGTCGTCGAGGTCGCCACCGGGGCCGGCACCACGTTGGCGGCGGCCGGGGTGCTGGTGATCCTCACCCTGCTCCCGCCTGGGCACGTCAACCTGTAGCGCCCCCGTCCAATGCCGCTCCTCATGACCCCGCACGCCGCGGCCTTCTCGGCCGCGTCGGCCGCCGCCCGGGCCGCGGCGCAGGCCGGCGTCACGGTCACCGCCTTGAGCGACGCGGCGGACGCGCACCAGGTGGCCCGGCCGTTTGGCGACATCTGGGCCAGCGACCGGTCCGGCCTGCCGATCTCCGCCCACGCGGTGCGGGCCTTGGCCACACCGGCAATTACGTGGGCTGCGGTCACCGGGGATGGTTGTTACGTTCTGGCCAAGCCCCGAGACCAGGAACAGACCGGATGAAGATCGACGAGGTGGAGCTGCGGCGCATCAGACTGGGGCTGGTCAGCCCCTTTCAGACGTCGTTCGGCACCGAATCGGAGCGGGACATCCTGCTGGTCCGGGTGGTCGGTCCGGACGGTGAAGGGTGGGGGGAGTGCACCGCTCTGTCCGAACCGGCGTACTCCTCCGAGTACGTGGAGGGGGCGGCCCACGTGTTGCAGCACCACCTGGTGCCGCGCCTGTTCGCTCTGGCCGACCCGTCCGCCGCTCTGGTCGGTCCGGCGCTGACCGCCGTCAAGGGCCATCCCATGGCCAAAGCCGCTCTGGAGATGGCTGTCCTCGATGCCGAGTCGCGCGTCGCCGGTGTCTCTTTTGGCTCGTACTTGGGGGCGGTCCGAGAGCGGGTGCCGGCTGGTGTCTCGGTCGGCATCGCCGGCTCGGTGGCCGAGCTGCTCGACACCGTCGGGGCCTACCTCGACCAGGGGTACGTGCGGATCAAGCTCAAGATCCAGCCTGGTTGGGATGTGGCTCCGGTCCAGGCGGTGCGGGAGCGTTTTGGCGACGAGGTGGCCCTCCAGGTGGACGCCAATACCGCGTACAGCCTCGCGGACGCCCGCCACCTGGCGCGGCTCGACGCCTTCGATCTGCTGCTCATCGAGCAGCCCCTTCCTGAGGACGACCTGGCCGGTCATGCCGCCCTGGCCGACCAGCTGCGCACACCCATCTGCCTCGACGAGTCGATCACCTCGGCTCGGGCGGCCGCCGAGGCCATCGTTCGGGGGGCGTGCTCGATCGTCAACGTCAAGGCCGGCCGGGTCGGCGGCTACCTCGAAGCCCGGCGGGTCCACGACGTGTGCGCGGCTCATGGGGTGCCCGTGTGGTGCGGCGGCATGCTGGAGACCGGCTTGGGCCGGGCCGCCAACGTGGCCCTGGCGGCCTTGCCCAACTTCCGCTTGCCGGGCGACATCTCCGCGTCTGACCGGTACTGGCGCCAGGACATCACCGCCCCGTTCTGCCTCACCGACGGGCATCTCACCGTCCCCGCCGGGCCCGGACTGGGTGTGACCCCGGACCCGGACGCCCTGGCGGAAGCCACCACCTCCTCGATTCGCCTGCCGTGGGGCTCAGCCACGCCCTCGCCCTAGCGTCGGCCGGTCCCGCGCTACTGTCCACCCAGGGCCGCTAGCTCATCGGGTAGAGCAGGAGCCTTTTAAGCTTCTTGTGCCGGGTTCGAGCCCCGGGCGGCCCACCCACTAAATCGCTGGTCATGGCGCTGATAGTGCGCACAGACCGGGGCCGGCGTCAAGGGAAATCCCTACAACATCCCTATTTTCCGGGCTACGCTGCCGGGCCGTGGGTACCGTGCGCGAGCGACGCCGATTCGACGGGTCGGTCCTGACGGACGCCCGGGGCCAGGTCGTGTGGGAGGTCCGGGTGTACGTCGGGCGCGACCCGGTCACGAACGCCCCCCGTCAGGTGTCCCGGGTGGTCCACGCCGGCCCGCGTACCAAGAAGGGCAACCCGCCCAAGGCTGTCACCGATCTGGAGCACCAGCTGGAGACCGAGGCCGCGGAGGGGAAGCTGGGCGGGACGTCCGCCACGGTCGGGTTGCTG
>DASXZS010000173.1:0-11863 GCA_036501785.1 Acidimicrobiales bacterium
CCGACGGGGCCGACGGGCGGGAGGGGGCCGGCGGCGGGGGCCGGCGGCGGGGGCCGGCGGCGGGGGCCGGCGGCGGGGGGCCGGCGGCGGGGGGCCGGCGGGCTCGGGTCCTGGCGACACTGCGACTTCTGACCGCCCACCGCGACCTCTGACGCCTTCGTCGACCTCTGACGAGTTATGCGTCTCAGAGACACTTAACTCGTCAGAAGTCGTCGAAATGGTCATAGGTCGTGGACACCTATTATACTTATAACTCATGAAAGATATCGAGAGAGCGTTGCATAAGTACTTTCGGGACCAGCACTGGGTCGTCGACTGGCACCAGGCCACCCGGCTGGGCCTCACCCCGACCCAGGTGCGGCAGCGACTGCGCATCGGCGAGTGGGAGCAGGTGCACCGCGGGGTGTACCGGCTGGCGGCCTCGGCGCCCACCTTGGAGCAGCAGCTCATGGCGGCCTGCATGGCGGCTGGGCCGCAGGCGGTGGTGTCGCATGAGTCGGCTGTGTGGCTCTGGGACCTGCTCCCCCACCCCCCGGACCACGCCACCATCACGGTGCCGTTGTCGCGGCACCCGATCCTGGCGGGCGTCAAAGTGCACCGCTCTGAGGTCGATCCGGCGAGAGTCAGCTACCGCCGCGGCATCCCGTGTACCGACCCCCTGCGGGCGCTGGTTGATCTGGCCGCCGTCGTCGACCAATCGACGCTCGTCGCGGCGGTGGATCAGGCGTTGTCTACCCGGCTGGTGTCCGGGAAAGGGATCGCGGCCGAGCTCGAGCGGCGCCAGGCCCGTGGCCGCCGAGGCGTGCCAACCCTCCGGCAGGTCCTCTCGAGCCGTGGGATCATCGGCGCGCCGCGAGCCAGCGTGCTCGAGCGCGAGGCGACACTCCTGCTCGATCAGTGGGGGATCCCCGTCACGGGTCGCGAGATCAAGGCCGGCCCGGACGACCGGTATCGGCTGGACTTCACCCTGGCGCCGCCTGTCGTCATGGAGGTTGACGGCTACACCCACCATTGGAGCCCTGAGTCCAAAGCGCACGACGAGGCCCGGCGAAACCAACTTCGCCTCGACGGGATGTTCTTGCTCGTCTACTGCTGGATCGACGTGCGGGCTGACCAACGCCGAATGTACCGGGAGCTCACCACCGCTCTGGCTCGCTACGCGGGCCAGTAAACGCGTCGCCCGCCGGCCTCACCCGACGATGCCACCCCGCGTCATGGCCTCCACATCGAGCGCCCGGTCCACCTCGGCCTCGGTCAGGAGGCCGCGTTCCAGCACCACCGTCCGTAGGTCCTTGCCCTCATCGAGCGAGGCTTTGACGACCTTGGCCACCTCTTCGTAGCCGATGTAGGGGTTGAGGGCCGCGCTGATGGAGGCCGAGGACAGGGCGTAGGTCCGGCACTGCTCCTCGTTGGCCTCGATGCCGGCGATGCACTTGTCGGCGAACACCCGGCTCACGGCCGCCAGCAGCCGGATCGACTCCAGCAGGTTGCGGGCGATGACGGGGAGCATGACGTTGAGCTCGAGGTTGCCGGCGGCACCGCCGAAGGCCACGGCCGCGTCGTTGCCGATGACCTGGGCCACCACCTGGGAGACGGCCTCGGCGATGACGGGGTTGACCTTGCCCGGCATGATCGACGAGCCGGGCTGCAGATCGGGAATGCGGATCTCGGCCAGCCCGGTGCGGGGGCCGCTGCCCATCCACCGCAGGTCGGTGGCGCACTTGTACAACGACACCGCGATGGTGCGTAGCACCCCCGACGCCTCGACCAGGGCGTCGCGGGCGCCCTGGGCTTCGAAGTGGTCGCGGGCCTCGGTCAACGGCAGCAACCGTTCCTCGGCCAGGCGGCGGATCACGCCGCGGGCGAATCCCTTCGGCGCATTGATGCCCGTCCCCACCGCGGTGCCGCCCAGCGGCAGCTCGCTCACCCGCGTCAGGGAGGCCTCCAGCCGCTCGATGCCGTGCTCCACCGCCGCCGCGTACCCGCCGAACTCCTGGCCCAGCGTCACCGGGGTGGCGTCCATCAGGTGCGTCCGGCCCGACTTGACGACGCGCCTGAACGCCCGGCTCTTCTTGCGAAGCGCCTGGGCCAGATGGGCCAGGGCCGGCACCAGGCTGGCCTGGATCTCGCTGGCCGCGGCCAGGTGCATGGCGGACGGGAACACGTCGTTGGAGGACTGCGAGGCGTTGACGTCGTCGTTGGGGTGCACCTTGGTGCCCAGGCGCTCGGTGGCCAGGGTGGCCAGGACCTCGTTCATGTTCATGTTGGTGGAGGTGCCGGACCCGGTCTGGAACACATCGATGGGAAATTCCTGGTCCCACTGACCGGCGGCCACCTCTTGGGCCACCTGGTGGATGGCGGCTGCGAGCTTCTTGTCGAGCACCTTGAGTCGAGCGTTCTCCAGCGCCGCCGCCCCCTTGATGGCGGCCAGGGCCGAGATCAACGACCCCTCGACCGTCATCCCGGAGATCGGGAAGTTCTCGACCGCCCGCTGGGTTTGGGCCTGCCACTTGGCTGCCTTCGGCACCCGGACCTCGCCCATGGAGTCGTGCTCGACCCGGAACCCACTGTCGCTCATGAGGGCCGACCGTACGCACCGACGACTGGGCCGGTCAAGACGCCCGTCCGGCGTGCCGATGTTGCTTGTGTGACTGAAGTGAGTAAAGTGAATTGGCGGTGAATGCCGCCTACCGGCCGCGGACGGCTCGGGCTGTTGTCGCCGCGGTACTCACCGCGGCGCTCATCACTGGCGGGTCGGGGGCGGCGCTCGCCACGCAGCCGGCCCCACCGGCAGGAAGCGCGGCGGCCGAGGCGCCCCTGCGCGCCCAGGCGCAGGAGCTGGCCGGCCAGATCGAGGCCGACGGCCGGAACCTCGACCAGATGGCGGAGGCGCTGGACGCGGCCCAGATTCGCAACCAGCAGATGACCGCGCAGCTCGGCGTCCTGCACGCCGCCATGGCCCGCACGGACGCCCAGGCCACGGCGGCCAAGGCCGCCCTCAAGGAGGAGGCCCTCCTGGCCTACCTGGCGGGCGGCGCCCCCCTCATCACCACCCTTCCGAGCCGGACCGGTTCCGATCCCAGCCTTACGGTCTCGTACGCCCAGATCGTCGCCGGCGGTCAGCGCCGGGCGGTGGCGAACTACCGGACGGTGCTCGCCGACCAGACCCGCCAGGCCCGTCAACTCACCGACGCCCAGCGCCAGGCCGCCGCCACCGTGGTCGAGTTGAGCGCGGACCGCACCGCCGCCGCCGGGGCCGCGGCCGCCCGTCGGGTCGCCCTGGCCCGAATCACCGGGCAGCTGGCCACTCTGGTGGCCCAGGTGCAGTCGACTCAGCAGCAGGCGGAGCAGGCGGCCGTCAAGACCGACCTGGCTCGCCAGGGGCAGCTCCCGCCGGTCCTGCTGGCCCCGTCGACAACGGCGGCGACCACGGCGGTTGCCCAACGGCCGGCCCCGTCGCCGACCACGGCCGCGTCGACCGCAACCGCGCCCCCAGCCCCGCCGGCCACGACCCCGACGACGACTCCCCCGCCGCCTACGTCCGGCAACGTCGCCGCCTCGGGGTCGGCCACCGCAGTGCACTACGCCTACGCCCAGCTGGGCAAGCCCTACCAGTGGGCCGGCGCCGGCCCCGGGTCGTTCGACTGCTCCGGGCTGACCATGATGGCTTGGGAGGCGGCCGGGGTGTACCTGCCACACCTGGCCCAGGACCAATACAACCTGACCCGGCGCATCCCGCTGTCGGACGTCCTGCCGGGCGACCTGATCTTTTTCGGGACGCCCGACGACGTGTACCACGTCGGGATCTCCATCGGTGGCGGGGAGATGATCGACGCCCCGGCGACGGGCCAGGTGGTCTCGATCTCCTCCATCTACTGGGCCGACCTGCTGGGCGCGGGGCGCATCATCGACTGAGCCGGCCTGGCATCTGAGCCGGCCTAGCATCCGTCTATGCGATTCGGTATCCAGGGCGGGGTTTCGGGTAAAGGCGACAACGCCATCGACGAGCTGCTCGGCGGCGCCCAAAGGGCCGCCGACGCCGGGCTCGACTTCTGGGTGGCGCAGCTCTCCGACGTCGACGCCCTAACCGCGCTGGCGGTCGTCGGCCATGCCGTCCCCGGCCTGCACGTCGGCACCGCGGTCGTGCCCACGTACCCCCGGCATCCCATGGTCATGGCGATGCAGGCGTTGACGGTGCAAGCCGCATCCGGCGGACGGCTGACCCTTGGCATCGGCCTGTCGCACCGAGTGGTGATCGAAGGCACCTACGGGGTGTCTTTTGACAAGCCGGTCCGGCACATGCGCGAATACCTGGAGATCATCATGCCGCTCCTCCACACCGGTCGGGCGGCGTTCGAGGGTGAGGAGCTGACCGCCCGCACCTTGGGGCCGATGCGGGTGGCCGGGGCCGTCGCCCCGGAGGTGATCGTCGCCGCCCTCGGGACGCAGATGCTCAAGGTGGCCGGCCGGCTGGCCGACGGCACCGCCCTGTGGCTGGTGGGCCCCAAGACCCTTGCCGATCACGTCGTCCCCACCATCACCAAGGCCGCCGCCGGGGCCGGGCGGCCGGCGCCACGGGTGGTCCTCGGCCTGCCGGTGTCGGTCACGGCCGACCCCGATGGGGCTCGGGACCGGGCCACCGCCGCCTTCGGCTTCTACGACAACCTTCCCTCCTACAAGGCCATGCTCGACAAGGAGGGCGCCGCCGGGCCCGCTGACGTGGCCGTCGTCGGTGACGAGGAGGTGGTGGCCGCCGAGCTGCGTCGGTTTGGGGACCTGGGGGCCACGGACGTGTCGGTGGCGGCGTTCGGGTCCAGCGCCGAGCGAGCCCGGACGATGGCGCTGCTGGCCGAGCTGGCCCAGGGTTGATACGGAGGTGCGCGCCGTCATCATCGTCGAGGGCCGCCTCGAAGTCCACGAGCGGCCCGATCCCGAGCCGGGCGTGGGCCAGATCCTGGTGGCCGTACGCGCCGCAGGCCTCAACGGCGCCGACCTGGCGCAACGCCGGGGCGGATATCCGGCGCCGCCCGGGTGGCCGGCCGACATCCCCGGCATGGAGCTCGCCGGCGAGGTGGTGGGACGTGGGCCGGGTGCCACCCGCTTCGAGCTGGGGACCCGGGTCATGGGAGTGGTCGGCGGCGGCGGCCAGGCCGAACTCGCGGTCCTGCACGAACGAGAGGCCATGCCGGTGCCCGACCGCCTCGATTGGGTGGAGGCCGGCGGACTCCCGGAGGTGTACACCACCGCCCATGACGCCCTGTTCACCCAGGCCGGTCTGGCTGCCGGCGACCGGCTGTGCGTTCACGGCGGGGCCGGCGGGGTGGGAACGGCCGGCGTGCAGCTGGGCGTGGCCATCGGGGCCCGGGTCACCGCCACCGTCCGGGCGCCGGAACGACGCCACCAGGTGGCCGGTCTAGGG
Source organism: Acidimicrobiales bacterium (assembly GCA_036501785.1). Classification (GTDB taxonomy): domain Bacteria; phylum Actinomycetota; class Acidimicrobiia; order Acidimicrobiales; family Palsa-688; genus PALSA-693. The sequence continues at coordinate 5,420 of DASXZS010000173.1, forward strand.
GCCACGGTCATCGACCCCGCGGCCCTGGCCGAGCACCAGCCGTTCGACGTCATCCTGGAGCTGGTCGGGGCGCCCAACCTGAGCCCGAACCTCAACGCCCTGGCGACCGGCGGCCGGATCTGCGTGATCGGGATCGGGGCGGGGGCGGTCGGGGAGGTCAACTTGGGTCTGTTGATGATGCGGCGGGGTCGCATCCACGGGTCGACGTTGCGGGTCCGGCCTCTGGAGGCCAAGGCCGGCGCGGCCCGGTTGGTGGAGCAGCACGTGCTGCCGCTGTTCGACGCCGGGCGGCTCACCGTCCCCATCGACTCCACGTTCCCACTCGAAGCAGCCGAGACTGCGTACGACCATTTCGCCGCCGGCGGCAAGTTCGGCAAGGTGGTGCTGACCTGCGGGTAGCGGGTCGGGGTCGTCGGGTCGGGGTCGTAGGGCGGGGTCGTCGGTCGGGGTCGGTGCACCGGTCAGACCGCGGTATAGCCCCCGTCGACGATCACCGTCGATCCGGTGACGTAGGAGCTGGCCTCGCTGGCCAGCCACAGGAGCGCCCCGTCGAGCTCGTCGTCGCGCCCGGCCCGGCCCAGCACCGTCTTGCGACGAATCCAGTCGACCGACCGTTCGTCGGCGAACATCTCGGCGGTCATCTCGGTGGGGAACCAGCCCGGGCACAGGGCGTTGACCCGCACCCCCCGTCGGCCCCATTGGGCTGCCAGCTCGCGGGAGAGGTTGACGAGGCCGGCCTTGCTGGCCGCATACCCCGCCTGGGGAATCTGGCCGGCGCCGACCACGCCGAGCATGGACGCCACGTTGACGATGTTGCCGTCGCCCCGCTCGAGCATGTGGCGGCCCACCACCTGGCACAGGTGAAAGGCGGCCGTCAGGTTGACGTCGAGGGTGTAGCGGAACTGCTCGAGGGTTTCGTCCTCGGCGGGCACCGAGTCGTTGACCCCCGCGTTGTTGACCAGCACGTCGATGCGCCCCAACTGGTCCAGGGCGGTGGCGACGACGCGTTCCACGTCTTCGGGCCGGGTGACGTCGGCCGCCACCAGCACGGCCCCGTCCAGATCTTCGGCCACGGCCTCGAGCCGGTCCAGCCGGCGGGCCACCAGCACGGGGGTGGCGCCCGCGGCCGCCAGCACCGCCGCGAAGCGGGCCCCGAATCCGCTGGAGGCCCCGGTGACCACGGCTACCCGCCCGTCGAGACGGAAGCGCGCCAACGGGTCGGGTTGGACCATCCCGCGACCTGCGGCCGGTCTAGCGCCAGTGGTCGCGGTGGCCGCGACCAGACAACCGGGACTGGACCAAGCCGAGCAACCACCCTCCGAGCAGCACTGCGGCCCAGGACCAACCCACGACTGCAGCCAGTGCCACCGCCCCCAGCACCACCAGCACCGAAATGACGACGACGGCCGAGGCGGCCAGGCGGCCGGTCCAACCCCGCCCGCCGCCGGGGCTGCCGGGCTGCCCGGCGATGGTGCCCCAAGGGGGGCTGCCGGCGCCGCGCCGGCGACGGGACCCGTTCCCGCTGCCGGCCGCGGCCGCTTCGGCCGGGTCGGCGATGCGCAGCATGGGCAGGTCGCCCAGGACCCGGTCGAGGTCCTCGAGGGTGGTGGCGGCCAGGGCTGCTTCGATGCGGGTTGCGTACTCATCGACGTCGAGGCGGCCGGCCGCACAATGACGGCGTAGTTCGTCGATCGCCCTCTGTCGTTCGGTGTCAGACACGCGCATCGGTGGTTGATCACTGTATTGGTTCGCCACGCCACCGGGTTCGCAGACAGGCGGCGGTCAGGGCAGGATCCACTGGGTCCGAACGGCCGCCAGCACCAGGGGCAGCACCCGCCCGGCCCCGGCTGGTGTCAGGTGCACGCCGTCGGGGGCGCGGACCTCGATGGGCTGGCCACTCCCGTCCGAGAGGTAGGCGGTGAACGTCCCACTGGGCGCCAGGACCAGGCCGGGGTTGACGATCACCACGCCCGGGTGGGCGGCCGCCTGGGTGTGCAGGATCCCGTCGATGATCTGGTCCGTCTGCTGCAGCCGGGGCCGCGCCACCGGGGGCACCTCGAGCCAGACGAGCAGCCGGCCGGAGGCGGTGACCTCGTTCATGATCAGGGCCACGCGCCGGGCGTACTCCGCCTGCCAGGCCGGCGTGGCCCGGACCAGGTACTGGCTGCCGGCCATCATGTCCTGGTCGTCGTTGGCGCCGAACGTCAGGACCACCACGTTGGGTTGGGCCTGCTGCATCTCCCTGGCGATGGCGCCCGGCCAGTCGTACACGTCCGGGCGGGCCAGACCGGTGCCGATCTGCACGTCCTCAGACGCGTTGACTGCCGGGTTGGCCGCCACGTGGACCAGGAAGGCGTCGGCGATGGTGCCCATCATGGAGTCGCCGGCCAACCACACCTTGAGGGGGGCGGCCACGGTCGGGGTGCGAGGCTTGGGCGGCGGAGCGGGCTGATGCACGGCACGGGCTGCTATGGCGGTCTTAGGGACAGGGGCGGGCCGGTCGCGGGGCACGGGGTCCAGGAGGGTGGAGATGGCCGCGGTCGAGGCGGCCCCGCCGGCATCGGCAGGCGGGGGTGGGACGGGAGGCGGGTTGGACTGGTTGGTCCCGCCGATGTCCGCCAGCCAGCGGTGCGGCAGGTTGAGACCCAAGGTGTCGCTCACGGTCTTGAACGGCCGGACCAGCGCCAGCTCGAAGGAACGGGCCGAGCCAAAACGCTCCGACGAGACCGAGGCGACCAGGCTGTCGGCGTCGAGGAGGCCAGAGAAGAACAAGGCCAACAGGACGACCGCGATGGCCCGGCCGGCCGGGTAGCGCCGGAACGGCGGCCGGTCGTGGAGGTCTGTGATCGGAGTGGGGGTGAGCGTCGGCATGGTCTAGAAGCGGAAGTAGATGAAAGGGGCGACCCCTGCAGGTCCGAAGGCATCGATAACCACCAGCCCGCCGGCCAGGGCCAGGGCCTGCGCCGGGATGCTCCAGCGCACGAAGGTCCGCTGCAACCCGGTCGACCAGCGGGCAGGAAACCACTGCACGGCTAGGGAGCAGGCCACCACCGCCACCACCATGACGTCCAGGTGCACGTGGCGGCCGCCGGCGAAGAGGCGGCCGAGAACCTGGCCGGCGTTGGCGAACGAGGTGGCCCGGAAGAACACCCAGCCGAGGCACACGACGTGGAAGGTGACGGCCCAGGCCAGCACCCTGCGAATGCGGCGGCCACCCACGGTGGGCGCCCGGCGGGTGGCGGTGACCAGCGCCGAACCGCTGGTAGCGCCGGGCTCGGCAGCCGCGGTGCTGCCGATGGCGTCGGGCGTCGTGCTGTCCACGGCGGCGGGCGCTGCGGGTGGGCCGGCTGCGCCGGGCGCGGCGCCACCAACGGCCGCCCGGGCCAGAAGGGCCCGGCTGCGGTGCCACAGCCGGGCCCGCTCGACGGCCAGCCCGGCCCCGTGCAGGCCGCCCCAGGCCACGAACGTCCACGCCGCGCCGTGCCACAGCCCGCCGAGCAGCATGGTGGCCATCAGGTTGAGGTAGGTCCGGCGGGTGCCGCGGCGGTTGCCGCCCAGGGGGATGTACAGGTAGTCGCGGAGGAAGCGGGACAGGGTCATGTGCCAGCGGCGCCAGAACTCCTGAAGCGACAGCGACCGGTAGGGGGAGTCGAAGTTCTGCGGGAAGCGGACCCCCAGCAGCAGGGCCAGGCCGATGGCGATGTCGGTGTACCCGCTGAAGTCGGCGTAGATCTGAATGGCGTAGGCGTAGACGCCGAAAAGGGCTTCCACCCCGGCATGCTGCGCCGGGACGCCGAACAGGGCATCGGCGTGGGTGGACATGTAGCTGGCGATCACCACCTTCTTGAACAGGCCCCGGGAAATCAGCCACAGGGCCCGGCTGGCCTCCACCCGGCGGGGGTCCACTCGGTGGCGGATCTGAGGCAGGAACTCCGACGCCCGGACGATGGGGCCGGCCAGCAGGTGCGGGAAGAAGGACAGGTAGACGGCGAAATCGAGCAGCCCGACCGGGTGCAGCTTCCGGCGGCTGACGTCCACCACGTAGCTGATGGCCTGGAAGGTGAAAAACGAGATGCCTGCCGGCAGCAGCACCTTGGGCAGGGGCAGGTGGATCCCCAGTCCCATGTGGTCGAGCAGGCTGGTGGTGCTGGTGGACAGGAAGCCGACGTACTTGAACCAGCCCAGCCCGGCCAGGTTGGCGGCCACCGCCGCCATCGTCCACCACCGGCGGGCCGGGCCCTCGGCCCGGTCGATGTTGAACGCCAGGAAGTGGTTGACCACGGTCGAGGCCGCCAGCAGGGGCACGAATCCCCAACCGGCGCACCCGTAGAAGAACCAGCTGGCCGCGATCAGGAACAGCTTCCACCAGGTGCGGTGGGGCATCAGCAGCCAACTGGCGGGCAGTACGACTGCGAAGAAGACGGCGAATGAGACGGTGGGGAAGAGCATGGGCGTGGGTCAGGCAGACGGGGGCGGATGCTCGTGCAGGGAGCGAACCCCCTCGGAGCGAGCCAGGAGGAACACTCCAACTGACATGGCCGCCAGAGCGATCACCTCGGCGAAAACGTCCGCCGGCCCCGCCGCGATGCTCTCGCCGAAACCTACCGCACCGATCACGATGCTCACCACTGGATCGACGACGGTCATGGTTGGAAGTGACGAATCGAGCGAACCGGCCTGGAAGGCACTCTGGGCGATGACCATGCCCCCGACGCCAGCCACGAGCAAAGCGTAGGGCTGCCAGTGGCCCAGAAGGTCGATGACGCCCCGATCGAGCAGATGCGAGCTGGTCTTGGTCAGAGCGGCACTGGCACCGTAGATGACGCCGGCGGCCCCCGACAGCAGCACGGCCCGCTGCCACGGGGCCCGGTCACCGCGGCTGAGGGCGATCAGCGCCATGGCGGCGGCGGCGGTGCTGGAAAGTAGCAGGATCCAGATGGCGGGCCGGACGTCGTTGTGGCCGGACTCGGGTGAGGCCACGCTGAGGAACACCGCCAGCCCGGCGCAGACCAGGGTCGCGGCCACCCAGTCGCGGGACCGCAGCCTGCGGCCCGCCCAGGCCGCGCCCATGGGCAGGGCGAACAGGAGGCCGCACACCAGGAGGGGTTGGACGACGACCAGGGTGCCGTGCCCCAGGGCCACGAACTGCAGGACGTAGCCGAGCACATCGCAGAGCAAGCCGAGGAGCCACCTGGGGTTGCGCACCAGGCGACCGAGCAGGCTCAGGCGCAGCGACTGATCCGCGGGCTGGGCCGCGGCGCTTTGTTGCTGGAGGACCGACGCCAGGGCGTACATCAGCGAACAGCCAAGAGCGCTCAGCACCGCCAACACTCCCTGAGGGTACCAACGGCCGTCTCCAGCCAGCCCGGGTGGCAGACTGCGGGGCTTGGGCGCGTGGTGGAACGGCAGACACAGCGGGCTTAAACCCTGCGGCCTTCGGGCATGAGGGTTCGACTCCCTCCGCGCCCACGACGCCTCCAATGCTCCTACCTGCACTTATGCACCGCTCGGCCACCCCGAGGACCCGGCTAGGACCTGAATAGGACTCAGACTGGTCGCTCGCCGGCCGCCGGGCTCGACGGTTCCGACCTCATTCTGCGCAACAAACTGAACCCGGTCCTCGGGATACCGTCAGCGCATGCGGGTGCCGATGCAAGGAACCGTTGGCCTGGTGGTTCGGTTCGAGCTGCTCGATGGTCGTGAGAAGGCGTTCGACGAGCTGACTGCAGCGACCCTGCGGGCCATCCGAGCGTCTGAACCCGGCACCTTGGCGAATCTGGTCCATAGGGACGGGTCGAATCCGGGCGTTCGAGTGTTCTATGAGCTCTATGAGAACGAAGCGGCCTTCGAGACGCATGAGACCCAACCGCACGTCCGACGATTCCTCAACGAGCGTCGCTATCACCTGCGCAGGGAGTCCGAGGTGTGGCCCGTTGTACCGATGGACGGCGTTCTCCGGCAAGGATTAGAAATCGGCGGTCGATGATTGGCCCAGCCCACCTGCTGGCCGGGACCACGCCCTGTCCGGCATCCCCCGGTCGCTCACCTTGGTCCCGCAAGACGCAAGACCAAGACACCCGCTGGGAAAGTTGGTGCCTCTATCAAGTTGTGGTCCTCAGTGAGGAAGGCAGCGTGGGGGTGTTGTGCCAAGGCGACATAGATAGCGTCAGCCGCGGTCATGTTGTGTCGGTAGGCCCACGCCGCCTCCAGCAACGGGCGAACCGTCGCCCGCCGGAGCTGCCACGACCCAAGCTCGGTAACCGCTGACCTTGCTTTGGCCTCGTCCAACACCTGGGTCACCAGGGCTTGGCGGCGGATGAGAGCCAGGACTTCTGCGTAGAAGTGCTCCGGTACCCACGGGTCCGCATCGGCAGGCAGTAGCCGGAGCAGGGCCCGGCCTCTTCGAGTATCCGTGACGATCTCAGCGCCAGCCGACGCGTCGAT
>DASXZS010000174.1:0-12887 GCA_036501785.1 Acidimicrobiales bacterium
CGATCCACACCCGGGCGCCGGCGTCTTGCAGACCGCCGGGCGCACCGGTGGTGGCGAGGGGACCACCACCGATGCGGCCCAGGGCCGCCTGCAGGCCGATCCAGGTCAACAGCACGACGACAACAACCAGTCCGATGGCGACCACCCGGCGCCGGCGCAGCACGGCCGGGCTGGGCCGGGATCCGGTCCCGACGGGCGAGCGCACCGGATAGTGCTCGCGCCGCGGGGCCCCCGCGCCATCCGGCTGCGTCGGCCGTGCCGGGTGTCGAACCGGCCCGCGCCGGCTGGGAGGCGGGGTGATCGTGGGGATGTCGGCGAGCAGGGCTACCACGGGACTCTCCTACATTGAATGGGGCCTGCGGTTGAGTGGGAGATCCTTCGGGATTGGGAGCGCCACTCGAACAGGTGTTCCCCTCCATCCCACCACGAACGGTTGTTCGTTGTCAACCGATTTCTACGAACAAATGTTTGCATCGGGACGCCCGGTCGGCTACCCTGAAATGACGTGAAGGACCGCCAGGTCTGTCCACAGGAGGTCACCGTGGTCGATACCGAACTCACTGGCAAGCGGAGGGAGATCCTCGATTTCATCGCCGCCCAGCTGCGCGAACGCGGCTATCCGCCCTCCGTGCGGGAGATCGGCGAGGCCGTCGGCTTGACGTCGTCGTCCACGGTGCACACCCACCTCACGACGTTGCAGCGCCAGGGCTTCCTGCGGCGGGACCCCACCAAGCCACGCGCCATCGAGGTGCGTTATGACACCAACTCGGGGCTGGCCATCGAGCGCCGGCCGGCGCGGCACATTCCTCTCGTCGGCACGGTGGCTGCCGGGACCGACGTACTCGCGGAGGAGAACGTCGAAGAGCTGCTCCCGCTGCCGGAGGACTTCACGGGCGACGGTCAGCTGTTCATGCTCCAGGTCCGGGGCGACTCCATGATCGACGCCGGGATCCTCGACGGGGACTATGTAGTCGTCCGCCAGCAAAAGGAGGCGGACAAGGGCGACGTGGTGGTGGCCGGGATCCCGGGCGGCGAGGCGACTGTCAAGACGTTCGGCCGCAAGGGAGCCAAGGTGGTCTTGACACCCTCCAATCCCACCATGTCGCCCATGGTCTTCCGGCCCGATGAGGTCGATCTGTACGGCAAGGTCGTCACCGTGGTCCGCCGCCTCTAGCCGGCGGACGACAGGTGGCGGCCGGTCAGGTGGCGGTGTCGAGCAGGTGGCGCAGGATGGCGTAGGCCCGGTCCAGGTCCGCCCGTTCCAGCCGTTCGTCGGCGGTGTGGGCCAATTCGGGATCGCCGGGGCCGAAGTTGACGGCCGGAATGCCCCGTTCGGCAAAGAACGCCACATCCGTCCAACCCAACTTGGCCCGGGGCGGCTGGCCCGTGGCCCCCAGGAGCGCAGCTAGTACCGGGTGGGAGAGCGACGGCGCCGCACCCGGCTGGGCTTCGGTGACGGACAGCCCATCCCCCAGGGCCGCATCGAGGTGCGGTTCGAGCATCGTCCGCAGGGCGCGCTCGGCGCCGGCGGCGTCGCGGTCCGGGGCGAACCGGTGATTGAGTAGCACGGTGGCCCGGTCCGGGACGACGTTGCCCGCCACTCCCCCGCTGACCGCCACGGCCTGCAGGGCCTCTCGGTACTGGCAGCCGTCGAGCACCGGTTGGCGGGGCTCGTAGGCGGCCACCCGGGCCAGGACGGGGGCCAGCCGGTGGATGGCGTTGTTGCCCATCCAGGGCCGGGCCGAATGGGCCCGGGCCCCGCCGACGGTCACTTCCGCCTTGAGTACCCCCTGGCAGCCGGCCTCGATGCGGGCGCCGGTCGGCTCGCCGAGAATGGCGGCGTCGCCCACCAGCAGGTCCGCGGCGACGGCGGCGATGGCCAGCAGCCCATTGTGCTCCCGGGCCACCTCCTCGCCGGCATAGAAGACGTAGGTGACGTCCAGGGCCGGCTCCGGCATACCGGTTGCCAACTCGAGCATGACCGCCAGCCCGCCCTTCATGTCGGCGCTGCCGAGCCCCCACAGGGTGTCGCCGTCGACCCGGGGCGTGGCGTTGCCGTTGACGGGCACCGTGTCGAGGTGGCCGGCGAGGACCACCCGCTTCGCTCGGCCCAGGTCGCTGCGGCCGATCACGTTGACGCCGATGCGCTCGACCTGGAGCCCCGACCGGACCCGCAGCACCGACTCGATGTGATCGGCGAGTGCAGACTCGTGGTGGCTCACCGAGGGGATGGCCACCAGATCGGCCGTTACCGCCAGCAGGTCCGCGCCAGGACTGAGCGGACCAGAACTCAGAGGGCCAGAACTCAGAGGGCCAGAACTCAGAGGGCCCGGGCTCAGAGAGTGCCTCCGTGCTGGCGGAGGATGTCGTTGAGTCGGGACTTGTCATGGCGCTCGCCCCGCTCGAGGCGGCGGATGACCAGGACGCAGGCCAACCCGAAGGTCCCGCCCGCAAAGGCCCGGGGACGGGTGGCCGCGAGGGCCACGCACCACGGGGGGACGACGCCTCGCGACAGCTCCTCGCCCGTTTCGGCATCGATCACCGGGATGGTGGCGCTCAGGATGCAGCCGGCGCCCAGCACGGCGCCGTCGCCGACGCGCGCCCCTTCGACCACCATGCTGCGGCTGCCGATGTAGCACTCGTCCCCGATGAACACTGGGGACGCCTGGGGCGGCTCGAGCACGCCGCCGATGCCGACCCCGCCCGACAAGTGGGTGTTGCGTCCGATCTGGGCGCAGCTGCCGACCGTGGCCCAGGTGTCGACCATGGTGCCGGCCCCCACCCGGGCCCCGATGTTGACGTAGCTGGGCATCAAGATGACACCCGGCTCGAGGTAGCTCCCCCACCGGGCCGAAGCGCCGGGGACCACGCGGACGCCGGCCGCGGCGAAATCCCGCTTGAGCGGCAGCCGATCCACGTACTCGAAGGGCCCGGCCTCGGAGACACTCAGCTCGGACACCCGAAACAACAGCAGCACGGCCTGCTTGCACCACTCGTGGACGACCGGCTCGCCATCGGGACCCAACTCGGCCACCCGAGCCTCCCCCCGGTCCAGGAGGTCGACGGCGGCCAACACCACCTCCGCGGCGGCCGCGTCCTTGGGGCCCAGCTCGTCGCGGCGGTCCCAGAGCTCCCGGATCTGCGATTCCAGATCAGCCATGGCCGCCGACGCTACCCGAAGCTCCCGGCCCGGCACGGAGGCCAGGGATCGAGACCGGGCACTGGGTGTGGAACAATTGCCCGGTGGATCTCAACCACCTCAATCTGCGGGTGGCTGACCCCGAGCGGGCTCGAGCCTTCTACGAACAATGGTTCGGGTTCCGGGAGAAGTTCAGCGAGGAGGGTGCGGTCTTCCTCACCAACGACCACCGCTTCCTGCTGGCCCTGTTTCCCACCGAAACCGGGGCCATCATGCCTCCGGGCTACCACTTCGGCTTCAACCTCGACGACGCCGACGCGGTACGGGTGATGCATCAGGCCATGACCGAGCACGGCATCGACCCGGGCGAGCTGCAGGACTTGGAGGACTACGTGACGTTCCGATGCCGGGACTTCGACGGCCACGAGGTCGAGATCTTCTGGGAGCCCTGAGCGGCCTTCACCGGCCGAGGCGCTGGGCCACCAGATCGAGACGGTCGAGCGGTGCCATCATGGCCAATCGGACGTGCCCGGCGCCTGCCGCACCGTAGAATTCGCCGGGCGACACCAGGACTCCACCCGTTTCGGCCAGCCAGTTGGTCCAGGCCCATCCGTCCCCGCCGGGCGCGGCGGCCCACAGGTAGAAGCCGCCGGCCGGCAGGTCGCAGTCGACGCCGATCCCGGCCAGGATCTCTTGGGCCCGCACCAGGCGGGCCAGATAGCGCTCCCGTTGGGCCGCCACGTGGCCGGCGTCGCCGAGGGCCGCTGCCGCGGCTCGCTGCACCGGCCCGGGCACCATGAAGCCGGCGTGCTTGCGTATCTCCCGCAGGAAGGCGACGACCTCCGGGTCGCCGCTGTACCAGCCCACCCGCATCCCGGCCAGGTTGGAACGCTTGGACAGGGAGTGCACCGCCACCACGCCCCCGAGACCGTCCGGCCCCGCCCCGCGGCCCAGCACCGTGCGGGGTGGGCCATCCCAGGTGTACTCGGCGTAACACTCGTCGCTGCACACCAGGACCCCCCGGTCCCGCCCCCAACCCGCCGCCGCGGCCAGGTCGTCGAGGCCACCCGCCGGGTTGCCGGGCGTATTGACCCACAGGATCAGGGCCCGGTCGGCGTCGTCCGGCGCCACCGCGGCCAGGTCCAACCGCCAGTGCTCATCGACCGGCACCGGCACGGCCCGCAGACCCGCCAGGGTCGCCCCCATGGCGTAGGTCGGATACGACACCGCCGGGTAGAGCACGGTGTCGCGATCCGGGTTCCGGAGGTGGCACCACTGCGGCAGGCCGGCGACGAGCTCCTTGGTGCCCACACAGATGGCGACCGCATCGATGGGGACCCCGGCGCCGAGGGTGTCTTTTTCCCATTGCTGGATGGCCTGGCGCAGTTCGATCGTTCCGATCGAGGGCGGGTAGCCGCGCATGCTCCCACTCGGGTCCGGTCCGTCCGGGCCGGTGATGGCGGCCGCCAGGGCCTCGGTCACCACCGGCGGCGGTGGGTCTGTCGGGGTTCCGACCGACAGGTCCACCACGCCTCCAGGCAGGCGGGCGGCCGCTTCCCGGGCCGCGTCGAGGCGGTCGTGGGGGTAGTCCGGGACGACGAAGCCGGCGGTCATGCCGGCTCCGCCACGAACTCCGCGAACCGGGCCGCCCCCGCCCCGTCGACCCGCACTCGCAGGCGGGCCGCCGTGTCGTCGTGGGTCTCCACCAGCACCTCGCCCTCGCGGTGCACCGCGGCCAGGATGTCGCCCCGTTCGTAGGGGACGACCAGGTCCAGCACCCGGGCGCTGGCGCGCAGGCGGTCGCCGACCGCCGCCAGCAGGGCGGGAATGCCCTCACCGGTAAGGGCCGAGATGGTCACCGCGCCCGGGTGGCGGTCGGCCAGCCGTTTGGCCTCGGTGCTGACGTCGCCCTTGTTGAAGGCCAGCAGCTCCGGCACCGAGCCCGCCCCGATCTCGTCGAGGACGGCGCGCACCGCCTCGATCTGGGTTTCCGGGTCCGGGCTGGCGCTGTCGACGACGTGCACCAGGAGGTCCGACTCGGTGACGACCTCCAGGGTGGACCGGAAGGCCTCCACCAGCTGGTGCGGCAGCTTGCGGACGAAGCCGACGGTGTCGGACAGCAGCACCGTCTCCCCGCCTGGCAGGGTCAGCCGGCGGGTGCGGGGGTCGAGAGTGGCGAACAGCCGGTCCTCGACCAGCACCCCGGCGTCGGTGAGGTAGTTGAGCAGCGTCGACTTCCCGGCGTTGGTGTAGCCGACCAGCGAGACCGTGGCCAGGCGGCTGCGACGACGGGACTTGCGCTGCAGCCGGCGCTGCTCGGTCAGGCGGCGAAGGTCCCGCTCCAGCCGGGACATGCGCCGCACCAGCCGCCGCCGGTCGACCTCTAACTGAGTCTCGCCCGGTCCCCTGGTCCCGATGCCGCCGGCCTGCTGGGAGAGGGCCAGGCCCCGGCCGCGGAGGCGGGGCAGCCGGTACCGGATCTGGGCCAGCTCCACCTGGGCTTTGCCTTCCTGGGTGTAGGCGTTCTGGGCGAAGATGTCGAGGATGACGGCCGTGCGGTCGATGGCGGTGCGGCCCAGGATCTTCTCGAGGTTGCGGGACTGGGCGGGGGACAGTTCATCGTCGAAGACCACGGTGTCGGCGTCGACCTGGAGGGACAGGTCACGCAGCTCCTCGGCTTTGCCCCGACCGACGAAGGTGGCCGGGTCGGGCCGATCCCGCCGCTGGAGCACCCGGGCGGCCTCGTCGGCGCCGGCTGTGTCCACGAGCAGCGCCAGCTCGTCGAGGTGACGCTCGGTCTCTTCCTCGCGCTCGGGGGGAACGGTGACGCCGACCAGGATGATCTTCTCCCGGAAACTGCGTTCGATCAGGGTCACAGGCGCACCACGCACGTGGCGATGTGCACGCTGGGGCCCGCCAGGGTGACGGATCCGTCGGCCCGCAGCTCCACCGCCGCCGCCCCGCCCGGCTGGTGCACGGTCACGGATCGGCCCACCCGACCCCAGTGGTGCAGCGCCGCGGCGGCGGCGCAGGCGCCGGTGCCGCAGGCCGCCGTCTCGCCCACGCCGCGTTCCCACACCCGCATCGTCAGCTCGTCGGGCCCCGGGCCCAGGGCCACGAACTCCACGTTGAGCCCGGCTGGATCGGTGGCCTCGAGGGCCGGCCCCAGAGTGGCCACGTCCACGGTCGCGGGGTCCGGCCCCAGCACCACCAGATGTGGGTTACCCACCTCGACGAGCAGCTGGCCGTGGGCGACGTTGCAGCGGTCCACCTCGCCGCGCACCTTGGCCTCGCCCATCTCGACCGTGGCCCAGGTCGTCGCCGGCTCGGTCGCCGGTCGAACGGTTACCTGGCGGCGACCCGCCGCGGTCAGCACGCCGAACGGCTCGCCGGCCGGGACCCAACCGCGATCGACGGCGGCGTGGGCCAGGCACCGGATGCCGTTGCCGCTCATCTCCGCCTCGCTGCCGTCTGCGTTCCACAGCTGGAAGCGCAGGACGGCGTCGCCGGTGGCCGGCGGGAGCCGGGTGCCCAGGATCAGCCCATCGGCGCCGATGCCCAGGTGGCGGTGGCAGAGTCGGCGGGCCAGGTCGCCATTGGGCTGGGCGGGGTTGGGCCGGGAGGGGTCGGGCCGGGCGGGGTCGGGCTGGGCGGGGTCGGGCCGGGAGGGGTCGGGTCGGGCCGGGTCGTCGAGCACGACCAGGAAGTCGTTGCCGAACCCGTGGAGCTTGGACAAGAACAGCTCGCCGGCGGAGGGAGCGGAGGTCATGACTCCCGCCATTCTCCCAGCAACTGGGGCAACACGGCGAACGGGTTCTCGGGCGCCCCGTACCACCGCAGGCGGGGGTCGCGGCGCCACCACACCCGCTGCCGGCGGGCGAAGGCCCGGGTCCGGCGGTCGGCTTCGTCGATGGCCGCCTCTAGCGGCACCTCGCCCTCCAGGTGGGCCAATACCTCCCGGTACCCAAGCGCCTGGCGAGCGGTGCGCGACAGGCCGCCCGAACCGGCCCGCAGGTGTTCCACCTCCCGCACCAGGCCCCCCGCCACCATGGCATCGAGCCGGGCCCGGATGCGGGTGGCGACCACCGGCCGGGGCAGCCACAGGCCGGCCAGCCTCCAGGCCGTCGGAGGGAAGGTGGCCACTCCCGGCCCGAAACTGGAAAAAGAGCGGCCGCTGCCGATGGTCACCTCCAAAGCCCGGACCACCCGCCGCCGGTTGGTCGGCTCCATCCGGGAGGCGGCCAGGGGGTCAAGTTCGTGCAGGCGCCGATGGAGGGCGGCGGTGTCGGGGTCGTCGTCGAGCGCTTGCCGGACCCTCGGAAACCGCCCGGGCGGCACTAGGCCGTCGATCAGCGCCTGGAAGTACAGGCCGGTCCCACCGACCAGCAGGGCCCGGTGACCCCGCGCTTCGATGCCGGCGATGGCCTGCCGGGCCGCGGCGGCCCACTTCGTCACGCTCCAGTCCTCCCCGGGGTCGGCGAGGTCGAGGAGATGATGGGGGATCTCGGCCTGTTCGGCTGGTGTCGGTTTGGCGGTCCCGATGTCCATGCCCCGGTAGACCTGCATGGAATCCACGACCACCAGTTCGACGTCGCCCAGGCGCCGGGCCAGCTCCATCGCCAGTGCGGATTTTCCTGACGCCGTGCACCCCACCAGGGCCAGGTGCCTGGTCACCGAGCGCCGGAACCGGTCAGCCGGCCCCTCTGCCCCTCGGGCGTCCGGCTCAGCCGGCCACCACCGGAATGCGGGTGCGATGGATAGGGCGGGCGGTGACGGCGACCAACTCGCCGGCGAGAAAATGCGGCGCGGCCCGGATGATCCGGACGTCCGCCCAGCTCCCGGCGGGAAGCATCCCGGGCGGGGCTGGCACGTGGACCAGCTTGCCCTGCCCGGTGCGGCCGCTCACCACCGTCGGATCCCGTTTCGACGGCCCATCGACCAGGACTTCCTCGGTGCGGCCCACCCGGGCCTGATGCCGGGCCAAGGCGCTGCGCTCCACCACGATCCGAAGTCGCTCGAAGCGCTCCGTCACCACTGCCGCGGGGATCATCTCGTCTGTCCGGCCCGCCGCTTCGGTCCCCGGCCGCGGCGAGTAGATAAACGTGTAGGCGCTGTCGTAACCCGCTTCCGCCGCCACCTCCAGGGTCTGCTGGAAGTCGCCCTCCGTCTCCCCGGGGAAGCCCACGATGATGTCAGTGGTAACCGCCAGGTCGTCGACCGCGGCCCGAGCCGCAGCCAGACGCTCCAGGTAGCGCTCGGCCGTATAGCCCCGGTGCATGCGGGCCAGGATGCGATCGCTGCCGGCCTGCAGCGGCAGGTGCAGGTGCGGGCAGACGGCCGGCTCGGTGGCCATGACCTCGATGGTCTCGGGGCGAAGGTCCTTGGGGTGGGGGCTGGTGTAGCGCACCCGGCGCACGCCATCGATGCGGGCTACGGCTCGCAGCAGGTCGGGGAACAAGGATCGGGCCCGGGGCCGCTCGGCGTCGGCCCAGATGTCGCCGGTGCGGTCGTGATGCCGGCGCCAGTCGGGCGCGGCCCGGAGCTTGGTGGTGAGGTCCCGGCCGTAGGAGTTGACGTTTTGCCCCAGGAGGGTCACCTCGACAGTGCCGGCAGCAGCCAGGTCCTCCACCTCGGTCACGATCTGACCGAACGGCCGGCTGATCTCCGGGCCCCGCACGGCGGGGACGATGCAGAAGGCGCACTGGTTGTCGCAGCCGATCTGGATAGTGACCCAGGCGGCCCAGGCCTGGTCGCGCCGCACCGGGAGCGCGGACGGGAAGGCGTCCTCGCCGTCCGGCGCGGCCTCGAGGATCTCGAACGTCGGCACGCCGGTGGCGGCGGCCGAGGCCAGCAGTTCGCCGGCGTGGCCCACGTTGTGCGTCCCCCACACGGCGTCCACCCAGGGGGCCCGCTGTTGGATCGCCGCTTGGTCCTTCTGGGCCAGGCAGCCCCCGACGGCGATCTGCAGATCTGGCCGGCGGTCCTTGATGGCCTTGAGGTGCCCCAGGTGGCCGTACAGCTTGTTATCGGCATTCTCCCGGATGCAGCAGGTGTTCAGCACGACGACGTCGGCGTCTTCGGCGCGGTCGGTGGCCACCAGGCCGTCGCCTTCGAGGATGCCGGCCAGCCGCTCGGAGTCGTGCTCGTTCATCTGGCACCCAAAGGTGCGGATGAAGTAGCGGCGAGGCTCTGCAGACGGCACGAGAATCGAGTCTAGGTGCACGCTGGTGGCCGGCGGCCGGCATGGGCCGGCGAGGCCGGGGTAGGCAGTCCTAGGGTTCGGCCGCAACGGGCATCGACGCCGCGGCCTGCGGGGCCCAGGCCCCGACCGGCTTCGGCTCGCACGCTTCGATGAGCAAGCGGATGGCCGTACGCCCCTCGCCGTCGATCTCGATGTCGGCGAAGGTGGGGCGGCACGTCAGGTCCAGGCCGGAGCTGGCCACGTAGCCGCGAGCGATGGCAACCGCCTTGATGGCCTGGTTGAGGGCGCCGGCGCCGACCACCTGGATCTCGACCTGTCCGCTTCCCCGGACCACGCCAGCCAGGGCGCCGGCCACAGAATTCGGGTTCGACTTGCTCGAGACTTTGAGGACTTCGACCAACGTGGCTCCCCAGCTGCGGCACTGACCGCCACGGCCACCGCCACCCAATTGGTTGTTTTTGGCATCAACAGCCAATCATGCGATTCGACGCCACCCAGGGGTCTCCTGCCCGCCGATTACGCAAATCCGGAGGTTTCGGAGGTGCGCGGCTGGCGCGTGTTACAGCTGGCGCAAGACCAGGGCACCTTCCGTTAGTCAGTCCTCGAGGCTGATGGGCTCGTCGTCGGCGGGATCGACCCCCAACGGGACGTCGTCCGTCGCCTCGTGGTCACCGAGACCCGACTGCTGGCGGACCTTCTCGGAGATCTCGATCATGACCTCGAGATTCTCGGCGATGAACACCTTGGCGTTCTCCCGGCCCTGGCCGAGCTGCTCGCCTTCGTAGGTGTACCAAGCCCCGGCCTTCTTGACGATGCCGAGGTCCACCGCCACGTCGATCAGCGATCCCTCCCGGCTGATCCCCTGGCCGTACATGATGTCGAACTCGGCTTGTTTGAAGGGCGGCGAGCAATTTTGGACGACGACGTCGTTGGCAACGAAGGTGTGGTGCTCGTCGACCTCGATGTCGTAGACCCGCCGCCACTCGGCCGGATGGACCACCTTGACCTGGTCGTACCAGATGTCCTCATCCAACACCTGGTACAGAAACTCGCTGTCGAGGGCATCGGCCAGGCGCTCCAGACGATCCCGCCGGAGCCGGCTGTGCCCGAGAACCTGACGGAGTCCGCCTTTGGGGTCGCCCGCTATGTCGCCGATCAGATGCGCAGCTAGGGGCGCCGTCACGCCTCTTCCCCACAGATAGGCCAGGACCGGCTCCATCTGGGCAACCGGCAGGTACACCCGCTGCGAGCTTCGACGGCGCCGGGGCGTTGGATCAGCCAACTCGGCGGTCAGCCGTTGCCCACGCGGTCCCCACATGGGAATAGCGGTAGCGAAGCGCCGTACATTGTCCAGACCCGAAACCCGTACGTCGTAGCTCGGAAACTTGGACTGAACGGCCTGCGTACCGATGTACGTGGCGCGACCCGTCGGCAGGGTCGTTTGGATCGAGCTGCCGATCCCCCACCGCAGCAAGAGCCAGTGCAGTTGCTGTGCGAGCTGCGGTGAACTGGTAGTGAATCCCACTCGAACACCGGCGTTGGCGACCTTCTTGTTGACCCAGCCGTCGGTCTCCCAAAGACCGAAGAGCAGGTTGGCCACCACCTCTTCCGCGATGTCCGGGGCGAAGAAGGAAGCCGGGATCCGCTTTTCCGGAGCCGTGGACCCATAGATGCCCATGGAGCGGACAAATGGGCGCAACTCATTTCGCTCGCTTTCGCGGTGAGAGAAGAAGACCTGGATCCCATGGGAATGGGGATCGCAACCGAAGGACGCGGCGATAGCCGCAGCGTCCTCTTGCAGCACGGCCTCGACGTTGGTGAAGGAAATCGGCGTCTTGCCAGTCACGCAGCCATCACCGATGAGGTAGCCCAGCATCCGAGCCTGATCCACCGACACTGGATACGACGAGCCGAACGAACCCATGCGCCGCGGGCGAGCCAGGCGGTCGCCGACTCCAAGGTCACCGGCCGCTTGCCAGCCTCCGTCCGTCATCACCTTGTGGTCTGTCGTGACCCACAACGTCGTGCCATCCCGCAGGCCCAGACCAATGACCTCCGCCTCGCCTTGGTCGAAGCGCTGGATGATGGGGCGTGCGTACAGCTTGCCAGCCTTGTCGGCGGCAACGACGGCGTGGCCGGCATCTCCCTCGACGATGTCCTCGATGAGATGTGTCTCGCCCGTCGTCGGGTCGAAGACTGTCGTCCCTGCGGCCACGCACTTGTTCTTGACCACCTTGACCCGGGTGCGGTTGCCGGTGACCTCCGCCCCATTCTTGATGGACTCGATGCGGCGGATGTCGAGGCGGATCGAGGAGTAGAACTTGAGGGCCCGACCACCGGGGGTCGTTTCGGGTGAGCCGTACAAAATTCCTATTTTTTCCCGCAGTTGGTTGATGAAGATGGCGATGGTGTCGGATTTGTTGAGGGTGGCGGTCAGCTTGCGGAGGGCCTGGGACATGAGGCGGGCTTGCAGCCCGACGTGGCTGTCGCCCATGTCGCCCTCGATCTCGGCCCGAGGAGTGAGGGCCGCGACCGAGTCGATGACGATGACATCGAGGGCGCCGGAGCGGATCAGCATGTCGGCGATCTCGAGGGCCTGCTCGCCGGTATCGGGCTGCGAGATCAGCAGATCGTCCACGTTGACCCCGATGGCCCGGGCGTACACCGGGTCCATGGCGTGCTCGGCGTCGACGTAGGCGCAGATCCCACCGTTGCGCTGCGCTTCGGCCACCACGTGCATGGCGAGCGTCGACTTCCCGGATGACTCCGGCCCGAAGATCTCGACGATGCGGCCACGCGGCAGGCCGCCGATCCCGAGGGCGATGTCCAGGGCGAGGGCACCCGTCGGGATGGCCTCGATCTGCATGTCGAGTTTGTCCCCCATCTTCATGACCGCGCCCTTGCCGAACTGCTTCTCGATCTGCCCCATCGCCATTTCCAGGGCCTTGTCTCGCTCCACCGGAGTCCCTTCCTCTCGTTGCTGATCGGTACCGGGCCCACCCTACGAACGGGGTGTGACGGTCATCTTGACCGAGGTTGCGCCCCACAAGTGACATGTATGTGATTCGACGGGGGGATTGTAGGCCCAAACACCTGTTCGATGGTGGATACCTCGCACCGATTTACTGAGGGCCCCCCGCCGGCCTGTCCGCTCCCATCGGCCACCTGCCGGCGACGGAGTAGCGGGCGCCCTCCGCCTGCAGCTCGCTGCGAACCAGCGTGAGGTCGGTGACCGCCCACTGACCTGCGAAGGGGCCGCCCGGGAGGCCGTCGAGGGCAGCCGGGCGGCGGGCCCGGGCCAGGGTCAGGTGACCGCGGAACGGCCGGTCGGGGACCGGCTGTCCGATGTCGCCGGTGGTGGCGCAGACGCTCCGGGCCAGCTCCTCGAGGCCCTGCACCGGTACGATCCAGACGCTGCGACCGAGCGCCTCAGGTCGCGGTCCGGTCGAGGCCACGACCGCGCCGGCCTGGGCCGCCACCCCGTCCAACGCCCGCCGCAGCGCCTCTCCCGCCCCGGCGTCGACACCGCCCAGGAAACGGAGGGTG
>DASXZS010000175.1:0-14710 GCA_036501785.1 Acidimicrobiales bacterium
GCGGCCTTTCCGTGCAACCACCGGGACCCCCGGCCCAAGAGGTTGGCGGCGGTGTCCAATGGGCTCCTCGAGGGCGCCGCCGGCCCGGGTCCGGTGACGGGGTCCGCGCCCCCGTCGCGGCCGTCGGCCAGGCCAGCCGCCAACTCGTACAGAAGGTGGGGCGTGTCGGCCTGGCGCAGGTGGAAGGTGGCTAGGCACTGGTCGCCGTCCCAGACGCTCACCGTGATCCAGCCCCGGTCCGGCCGGGCGTGCACCGCCAGCCGACGCCCCGGGCGGTCGGCGTCGGCGAACCAGGCCCGACCCCCGACCGTCAACCACCGTGCGTTCTCCACTTCGCCAATCATGGACCCCGCCGCCTGCTGGCGCCAGAGGCGGGGGGTGGGGTGAGCGGGCAAGCGGGCCATCTACATGGATTTAGCGCGATTGCTCGCGTATTACGCGACTTTTCGCGCAAAATCGGCGTCCGCGGGCCTGCCCGGCGAGAACGGGCAGTGGCCGGGGGCCGTCAGGCCGAGGGCAGCAGCGTCCCGCTGGCCACCGGCTCCGTCCCAACCACCGCCGGCGCCGGCCCCGCAGCCGCTCCCACCGCCAGCATGGCCACCAGCCGGCGGCCGTCGATGTGCTCGGCCAGCCAGCGGGCCACGCCGGCGTAGGTGAGGCGCGAAACCGTGCCGCGGGGCCGGGCGTCCATGGGGTTGAGGCCCATGGCCTGCGCCATCTGCCGGCTGGGTTCGATGGCCACCACCGGCACGCCGGCCCGGCGCAGGGCGACCACTTCGCCCCGGAGCTGAGCCCGGAGCGACTGCCGCACCAGGGAGTCCGCCGCCACGGTGGGACGAGCCGCCGCCTGGGACATCGGCGAACTCACGATCACCAGGTCCAGACCCGGCCCCCCGACCAGGTCCACGTTGGTGAGCGAGCGCATGCCGCCGTCGACGTACCGTCTTCCCCCGATCGTCACCGGCTGGAAATATCCCGGCACCGCGCACGACGCCGCCACCGCCTGGCCGACCCGGGCGGCCGGGCCGCCGGGTTGGCCGAACACCACCCGCTGGCCGTCCCGCAGCCCGACCGCGCACAGCCACAGCGGCTCCGCTGGCCAGGAGGCGCCGTACACCGCGTCGATACCGCTCGAGATGGCGTCGGTGGGAATCCCCCCGGACGGCAGCAAGGCTGCCATCAGGGCGCCCAGGGAATGGCTGCGCCAGTGGGCGACGCCGTGCAGCACTCCGACGGGATCGGCAACAGGTCGGATGTGGAGCACGTCCCGCGGCTTGGGCCGGGGCCGGTGCGGGCGGCCGATCTCCGCCACGTCCGCCCCTTCGGCCGAAAGGGGCAGGCCCTCGCTGATCCGCATGAGATCGCCGGCGGGGACGCCCGCGCGCAGCATGGCGGCGCTGATGGAGCCGGCGGAGGTGCCGACGATGACAGCCGCGGTCCGGGGATCCCAGCCGGTGACCTCCTCCACGGCAGCCAACACCCCTCCGTGGTAGGCAACCCCCACGGAGCCCCCTGCGCCGAGCACCAGTCCGATGCGCACGGCTGCGCACCTTACCGCCGTTCACACAACGAATCGGTGATAGAGATGGGCGCTATCACAAGTCGGGAATAACCCGGGCCCAACATCCGGCAGGAGGGGGAAGGGCGGACCGAGGTGTGACCCGGGCTAGCCGGACTTCGACGGGCGGAGGCCGGCGGCCGCCGTCGCCACAACCATGAACGCCCCGACCCCGAACACGATCCAACGGGTCAGGTTGGGCGTCACCCAGAAGCTGCCGATGATCGGCGAGGCCGCCATCAGCAAGGCAAACATCCACTCGCCAGGGGCGTTGAGGGCGGTCGGCCGCATAGCCGGCGAGCATAGTTGGAGGCGCTGGGGGGCGGTCCAACCGCAGCCGGCCGGCGCCCCTACCCGGCCAGCTCTTTTACCTCTTCAATCAGGCTGGCGGCGGTCTGGTCACCGGTGGGCACCGGCGTGACTTGCAAGTGGGTGACCCCGGCTTCATGCATCGCCGCGATCCGCTCCGCCACCCAGCTGCGCGGCCCGGCCAGCGAGGTGAGGTCCAGGAATTCCTGGGGGACGAGGGCGGCGGCGGCGTCTCTCTGGCCGGACAGGTACAGGTCCTGGATCTCGGCCGCTTCCTTCTCGTAGCCGTACCGGCAGGCCAGATCGTTGTAAAAGTTGCGGCCCTTGGCGCCCATTCCGCCCACGTACAGGGCCACCGTGGGGCGGGCCAGGTCCCGGAGCCGGGTGACTTCCTCCCCCTCACCGATCGCCAGGAGGCCGCCGGCGGAGATCTGCAGCGGATCGAGCCCGGCGGGGCGTCTGGCCGTGCCCTCGGCGAGGGCCGCGCCCCACACCGCCTTGACCTTGTCGGGAATGAACAAGAACGGCAACCACCCGTCGGCCACCTCCGCAGTCAGGGCCACGTTCTTCTCACCGAGCGCCGCAACCCAGATGGGGATCCGGGGCCGCACCGGGTGGGCGATGATCTTGAGGGCTCGACCCAGGCCGGTCCCCTCACCGGCCGGCAGGGGCAAGTGGTAGTGGCGACCGTCGTGGGTGAGTGGCGCCTCCCGGGCCCACACCTGCCGGCAGATCTCGGCGATCTCGCGGGTCCGCCCGAGGGGGGCGTCGTAGGCCACTCCGTGCCAGCCCTCGATCACCTGCGGGCCGGAGGCGCCCAGACCCAGATGGAAGCGGCCGCCGGACAGGGCGTCGATCCCGGCCGCGGTCATGGCCAGCAAGGTGGGGGTGCGGGTATAGATGGGCAGGATGGCGGAGCCGATCTCCACCGACTCGGTCAGGGCGGCCAAGTAGCCCATGAGGCTGGGCCCGTCGAACCCGTAAGCCTCCGCGACCCAGACCAGGTCCAGCCCGGCCTGCTCCATCTCCCTGACCTGCCGGGCCGATTCCTTGAACCCTTCGGCGTAACTGAGCATGGTGGCGATCTTCATGCCCGGGATGCTACGTGGCGCTCTGTTTGCTCGCTATCGGGCGCCCACGTGGGGTAAATCTCTCTTGTGGAGAAACTTGACGCCCTCCAGCAGCGCCACCGGGTGACGGCCTTCGTCTACGCCGTCCAGAAGAAGTACAGCGACGATCGGGGCGGGTTCCTGGCCGCCCTGGTCGCCTTCTACGGGTTCCTGTCGATCTTTCCGTTGCTCCTGGCCGCGTTCACGGTGGTGGCCTACGTGCTGTCCGGCGACACCTCCACGATTCAGAGCATCGAAAAGCATCTCGGGTCCTACCCCATCCTGGGGCAGGCCATCACCGAGCTGGAAGGCAAGCGGCTGCAAGGCTCACCGCTGGCCTTGATCGCCGGCGTGCTGGGCCTGGTGTGGGGGGCGATGGGCTTGTCCCAGGCGGCCGAGCACACCATGAGCGAGGCGTGGAACATTCCGCAGCGGGACCGGCCGAGGTTCGTGCCGCGGTTGCTCATCGGGCTGGAGTGGTACGCCATCTTCGGGCTGGGGTTCGTGGCGTCCACCTTCGTGGCCTCCATGGGTTCCATCTTCGGTTGGGCGGGGGGGCCGGCGCTGTCGGCGTTGCTGGCGTTGGCGCTCAACGTCGGCCTGTTCGTGACGTCGTTCTGGGTGCTGTCGCCGAAGGTCACGACCGTGGCGGAGCTGCTCCCGGGGGCGGTGCTGGCCGGGACGGTGTGGACGGTCCTCACCGGGGTCGGGATCGGGCTGACGCAACGGCTGGCCCATGCCAACTCGCTCTACGGCACCTTCGGTCCGGTGCTCGGGCTGCTGGCGTTCCTGTACCTGGCGGCCCGGGTGACGATCTACGGGATCGAATTGAACGTGGTGCGGGCGGAGCAGCTGTGGCCGCGTTCGTTGACGGGCCAGGACCTCACGGCGGCCGACCGGACCCAGCTAGCCAGCCTGGCCCGGCGCCAGGAGCGCACCCCCGGCCAGGCCGTCGAGGTGGACTTCGACGTCGAAGAGCCGGCGGCGGAGGCGCGTCAGCCCGCCCCGAACAACTCGCCGCCCATCACCGCCGCCGCCGACCGCACCGCCGGATCGTCGGGCCTCCCGACGAACGCCGCCAGCCTCCCCCGGCCCGAGACCCGCCCGCCGGCCGGGCAGGCCACATAGCCGGCATCGGGATCGACCACCACCACCACGTCCCGGCCGTCAGCGACCAGGCGGGCCGCCTCATCCATGTCGTCGACGACTACCGGCGTGGTCACGGGCGGTGAGCGTACCGGGCCGTCCCGCGTACCGGGCCGTCCCGCGT
Source organism: Acidimicrobiales bacterium (assembly GCA_036501785.1). GTDB lineage: Bacteria > Actinomycetota > Acidimicrobiia > Acidimicrobiales > Palsa-688 > PALSA-693. The sequence goes on from DASXZS010000175.1 coordinate 4,247, forward strand.
GCCAGGCCGTCCCGCGTGTCAGGCTCTGACCATGTCGACCCCAACGCCGCCGGCGGCGCTCCGCCGGCCCCACCTCCTGGTGGCCCACGGGCACGAGCGCGAAGACGACTGGTTCTGGCTAGCCGACCGCGCCAACCCCGAGGTCCTCGACTACCTGCGGGCGGAAAACGACTACGCCGACGCCATCCTGGCTCCCACCGAAGCCCTGCAGCAGCGCCTGTTCGACCAGATCAAGGGCCGGGTAGCCGAGACCGACGTGGGCCCGCCCTCCCGGCACGGGCCCTGGTGGTACTGGTCCCGCACCGTGGAAGGCCAACAGTACCGGGTCATGTGCCGCCGGCCCGACCCGGACCGGTCGCAGCGAGCCGAGGACATCGTCGCCGAGGCCCGCGCCGGCCGGCCGGCCGGCGAGACCGGCGAGCAGGTCCTCCTCGACGAGAACCAGCTGGCCGGCGAGAGCGGCTACCTGGCGGTCGGGGTGTTCGACGTCAGCCCAGACCACCGGACGCTCGCCTACGCCACCGACCTCGACGGCTCGGAGTCCTACACCCTCCGCTTCCGCGACCTCCAAACGGGCCACGATTCCGACGAGACCGTCGAGGGCGTGTACTACGGCTCGGCCTGGGCGACGGACAACCGCACGTTCTATTACGTACGACCCGACGACGCCATGCGGCCCTGGCAGGTGTGGCGCCACCAGCTCGGCCGGGGAGTCGACGACGTCCTCGTCTACCAGGAGGACGACGAGCGCTTCTTCGTCGACGTGGGGCTGACCCGCTCGCAGCGCTATGTGGTCATCCACACGGCCAGCAAGACCACCTCCGAAACCTGGTACGTCGATGCCGAGGCCCCGCTCACCTCACCGCGGCAAGTGATCCTGCCCCGCCAGGCCGGCGTCGAGTACGACGTGGACGACGACGGGTCCGGGTGGCTGGTGCGCACCAACCGACCCGAAGACACCGGCACGCCGGCAACCAACTTCGCCCTGTACCGGCTGCCGGCCGGCGCTACCGGCCCGGCCGGCCTGCAGCCCGTCCTGCCCCACCGCCCCGAGGTGATGCTGGAGTCCGCGGAGGCCTTCGCGGACGTGATCGTGGTGGCCGAGCGGTCGCAGGCCGATGGGCTGGAGCGCATCCGGATCCTCCGGCGAGACGGGACCCAAGAGGTCGTCGAGCAACCCGAGCCGGTGTACAGCCTGGCCGGCGAGCCCAACCCGGAGTTCGACGCCACCACCTACCGGTTCGTCTATACGTCCCTGGTGACACCGCGCTCGTCCGTCGAGATCGACCTCAGGTCCCTGGCGCGACGCACGGTGTGGACCCAGCCGGTCCTCGGTGACTACGACCCCAGCCGGTACCTGACGGAACGGCTGTGGGCCACCGCCGGCGACGGCACCCGGGTGCCGATCTCGGTCGTGGCCCGGCGCGATCAACCCCGAGACGGGTCCGCACCCTGCCTGCTGTACGGATACGGGGCGTACGAGATCACCAGCGATCCGTCCTTTTCCCCCGCCCGCCTCAACCTGCTGGAGCGGGGCGTCAGCTTCGCTATCGCCCACGTGCGCGGCGGGGGCGAGCGGGGCCGGACCTGGTACGAGCAAGGCCGGATGGAACACAAGGCCAATACCTTCACGGACTTCGTGGCAGCAGCCGCTTATCTGGTGGACTCCGGCCGGACGAGCCCGGCCGGCCTGGTGGCGCGCGGCGCCAGCGCCGGCGGGCTGCTCATGGGCGCGGTCGCCAACCTGCGCCCCGAACTGTGGCGAGCCATCGTGGCCGAGGTACCCTTCGTCGACGTGGTGACCACCATGTCCGACACCAGCCTGCCGCTCACCGTCACCGAATGGGAGGAGTGGGGCGACCCGGTCCACGACCCCGCGGCCTACCGGCGAATGCTCGACTACTCGCCCTACGACAACGTCCGGCCCGCCCGCTACCCCGCCATGTTCGTGACGGCTGGGCTCAACGACCCCCGGGTCGGGTTCTGGGAGCCCGCCAAGTGGGTGGCCAAGTTGCGGTCGGTGGGGGCTGGCGGCCCCGACCGTCCGATCCTGCTTCGCACCGAGCTGGGTGCCGGCCATCAAGGTTCGACCGGTCGTTACGATGCCTGGCGGGATGAGGCCCGGATCCAGGCCTTCATCCTCAATGTTCTGGGGCTGGACTGAGTTCTGGGGCTGGACCGAGTTCTGGACTGAGCTGGCGGTCCTCGTGGTCGCGCAGGTCCACTACCTGGGCCTGCCTGACCGCCTCGGCGTCGTCGAGCACCGCCGTGATCTCGCCGCCAAGCAGCTCGTCGCGCTGCAGGAGGGCGTCGCGCAGGGACTCGACGAGATAGGAACGCTCCGCCAGCAGCAGGCGGACGTCGTGGCGAGCCGCGTCGAGGATGGCGTCGACCTCGGCCCGGCAGGTGTCGTCGGCCAGCACCTTGGCCACGATGTTGGCCCCGCCGGGGGCGCGCAACGCTTCGAGGGAGATCAGCGAGCGGGCCATGCCGAAGCTGCCGACCATCTGGCAGGCGGCCTCGGTCGCGGCCTGCAGGTCGCCGGCCACCCCGCTGCTGGTCTCGCCGAAGAACAGCTCCTCCGCCACCATCCCGCCCATGGCGATGCGGATGAGCGCCTCGATCTCGCCCCGCGTCTGCGTCCAGCGCTCCTCCGGTTCGGAGTGGGCCAGCAGGCCGAGCGCGGCGCGGCGCTTGACGATCGACAGCACCTCCAGGGTGCGCTCCGGAGCGACCAACCAGGCCACCGTGGCGTGGCCGGATTCGTGGGTGGCGATGGTCTGGCGCTCCCGTTCGGCGTAGCCGACGGGCTGGGCCAAGCCCAGCTCTTCGGTCATCTTGGCCCGCTGGATGTCCTCCCAGTTGAGGCGGTCCGCGCCGCGGCGCAGGGCCCAAACCAGGGCCTCGTCGAGCAGATGCTCAAGCATCACGGGCGAATACCCGAAGGTGGAGCCGGCCAGGGTCTCCCGCCAGACGGGGTTGTCGAGCTCGGCGACGTGGGCCTTGCGGGCCAGGTAGTAGTCGATGATCTCCCGCCGGCCCGCCCGGCCGGGGAGGTCGACGGTGATCGTCCGGTCGAAGCGGCCGGGCCGGAGCAGGGCGGGGTCGAGGTCGCCGGCCCGGTTGGTGGCGCCGATGATCAGGATGTTGGCGGGCGGGGTGGTCGGCTTCGCCAGCCGGCGCCCCACCGGCAGCCAGCGGTTGACGACATCGATCAGCGCCCCCTGCAAGCGCGCCCCTGCCGGGGGCTGGTCAAAGGACTGCAGTTGGATGAGCAGCTCGTTGACGACGCCGGAGATGCCCTCACGGCCGGTGCCGCCGCCCACCCCGGAGCGAGCCGCGCCGATGGCGTCGATCTCCTCGATGAACCCGATGGCCCCGCCCTCGCGGCGGGCGTGGGCCCGAAGGGCCTTGAAGTAGGAGCGGATCTTCCGGTTGGTCTGCCCGTAGTACATGGACTGGAACGCCGACGACGACACGAACAGAAACGGCACCGCGGCCTCGGCGGCCATGGCCTTGGCTATGTAGGTCTTCCCCGTCCCGGGCGGCCCTTCGAAAAGAACGGCCCGCCGCGGCGTACCACCCATGCGCTCCTTGAAGGTGCGGTTGGCCAGGAACAGGTTGAGGGTCTTGACGACCTCCTCCACGACCACGCCCGCCCCGACGACATCGGAGAGACGGATGCCGATCTCCTCCGGCCGGTACAGGACGTGCGGGGAGCGGCCGGCGGCCAGCAGCGGCACAGCCAGCACCGAGACCAGCACCAGGATGAGGATCATCGACGGGGCATAGCTACCGGCGCCGGCGGGCAGGTGCGGCAGCGGCCAGGCGAAGGCGGAGGCGGCGCCGTGCAGGTCCCCCCGGGCGTAGCGCAGCCCGCCCAGGAGGGCTCGGGCCACCAGCGGGACAGCCACCACAGCCAGCCCGAACGCCAGACGGCGCAGCCGACGTTGCCGGGCTCTCTCGGCGGCGTCGGTCACGTCGCCGGACCGCAGCACGCTCGATCCGGCCAGGGTCAGGGCATCCATTTTTCGACTCTCTCCTCTTGCCGTTGCCGTCTGCGATCAGGCGGGGAACGACCACTCCCCGCGGATACACGCTAGATACCGCGCGGTGTTCCGGGGTTCCTCTTCTTCAGGTTCGGAGTTGCGCCAAATGGGTGCTATTTCTGACCGCTCACCGCGGCGCCGGGTCAAGGCAGTGGTCAGAGGGTGAGCTGCAGGCCCTCGTACGCGGCCAGCACCTCGGGACCGCCCAAGCCGGCCAGGGCCCGGGCCCCGACCAGCAGGCCGTCGAGCTCGTCGTCGCCGTGGGACGGATCGTGATGGAAAAGGACGAGCCGCTTGACGCCGGCTTCCTTGGCCACCTGCACCGCATACTCGACGGTGCAGTGACCCCAGTGGGACTTCTCCGCGAACTCCGAAGGGGTGTACTGGGCGTCGTGGATCAACAGGTCTGATCCCGCCGCCAGCTCGAGGACGCTGTCCGCAACCGAGTCCAGCCCCAGGGGGGCTTGATGATCGCTGATGTAGGTCACTGTCGCACCGCCCCACTCGACTCGGTAGCCCACGGTCGGGCCGCAATGGGGAACGGGGCGGATCATGATCTGGGCCGAGCCCACGCTCACGTCGTCCTTGAGAACATCGTGGAAGACGATCTCACCCCGCAGTTCCGAACAGGTAACCGGGAAGTAGGGCGGGCGCATGAAACCGTCGAACACGTCCGCCAGCGAGCCTTCCTCCTGCTCGGGTCCGAACACGTCGAAGTGGGCGCCCACCCGGTCCGCGGGGGGGAAGAACGGCAGGCCTTGCACGTGGTCCCAGTGGATGTGCGTCAACAGAGCGGTGCCGCTGAACGTGCCGTCGAGCGGCTGGGTCTCCGCGAACGGTCGCAGTCCGGTCCCGAGATCAAAGATGATCGGCGGTTCACCGGCGACGGTCATAGTCACGCAAGCGGTGTTGCCGCCGTAGCGCCTGTTCGCATCGGAGGGACATGGGCACGATCCCCGTACCCCGTAAAATGTCACTTCCATTCAGTCACCCCCGGACTCTGGGGTGAGCCTATCCACGCCCGGTCGCCCCGCACCGTCGGTGTGACCAATGCCACTGCCCAGGACCGCGGCGGCGCGGCGAGCTCAGCCGTCACGCCAAGTGGACCACTCACGGCAGGCCCAGCGCCCCGCCGGCGTCCATTTTGGCCAAGCCGTCGGCGACGAGACTCCGGGCCGCCGCCGCGGCGCGGGCCGGGTCGTCCGGCCAACCGGCAGCCGCGGCCAGGGCGCCCGGGGGCAGGCCGCCGGCGCCGGGCCCGGCCGTGAGGGCCGCCAGCAGCCGGCCCCGACCCTGGCGGTCGGATCCGGCGAAGGTTGACTGCCGTCGGGAGGTGCCCGCGGATCCGGCCGCAGGGTCCGGTCCGCCGGCGCCCGCCCACCGGCACAGGGGCGGTCCGCCCCGGCCCGGCCCCAGCGGACAGCGGTCGCACGCCCGCCGCCGGGCCGTGCAGCAGGTGGCCCCCAGGTCGAGCATGGCCTGGTTCCAGGCCCAGCCGGCGCCGGCGGGCACCGCGGCATCGGCCCACGCCTGGGCCTCGCGGCTGCCCAGGGTGCGGCCGGCGAAGGCTCGGGCCAGGACCCGGGCCGCGTTGGTGTCCACCACCCCGACCCGGTGTTCGAAGGCGAAGGCCAGCACGGCCCGGGCGGTGTACGGACCTACCCCGGGTAGGGCGAGGAGCGCCGGCAGGTCGTCGGGAACGACCCCTGCGTGGCGGTCGACGATGGCCGTCGCGGCCCGATGCAGGAACACCGCCCGCCGGTTGTAACCGAGGCCGGTCCAGGCTGTGATCACCTCGCCGACGGAGGCCTGGGCGCACGCCCCCGGATCGGGCCATCGGGCCACGAAGGCCTGCCACTTCGGGATGACCCGGGCCGCCTGGGTCTGGGCCAACATGAGCTCGCTGACGAGGATCGCCCAGGGATCACGGGTGGCTCGCCAGGGCAGATCCCGCCGGGCCTCGTCGCCCCAATGCAGCACCGCGGCCTGCAGGGCGGGTGCCACCTGGCTGCAGCCGTTCAATCCCAGATTCCTGTCAGTCCCAGCTGCCTGTCAATCCCAGATGTTTGGCGGGTAGGGCCGCTGGCGGACGGGGGCGCCGTCGCGCTTCCACACCATGACGCGTCGGCGGAAGTAACAGACCTCCTCGCCCCGCTGGTTGAGCCCCTTGGACTCCACGGTCACGACGCCGCGGTCCGGCTTGGTCGCCGACTCGCGCTTGCCCAGCACCCGGGTCTCGGCGTAGATGGTGTCGCCGTGGAAGGTGGGACGCTGGTGGGTCAGCTGCTCGACCTCCAGGTTGGCGATGCACGACCCGCTCACGTCGGGGACGCTCATCCCGAGGACCAGGCTGTACACCAGGTTGCCCACCACCACGTTGCGGCCCTGCACCGTTTCGTGCTCGGCGAACCAAGCGTTCGTGTGGAGAGGGTGATGGTTCATGGTGATCATGCAGAAGAGGTGGTCGTCGTACTCGGTGATGGTCTTGCCGGGCCAGTGCCGGTAGACGTCCCCCTCAGTGAAATCCTCGAAGTAGCGGCCGAACGGCCGGTCGTAGGTCGTCATCGGGCCCCAACGCTAGCGATGCGGCCCACGCCGTATCGTCGCCGGCGTGATCGAGTTCGAACTGCGCAACGACGTCTACCGCCGCCCGCTGGTAACCGCTCTCGACCGGCTGGGCCTGCGGGAGGGCTGGATCTGCGCCGACATCGGCGCCGGAGGGGGCGACGTCACGGTGGCGTTGGCCCGGGTCGTGGGCCGTGACGGCCGGGTGTACGCCGTCGACTCCGACCCGGCCCGCCGCGACGAAGTGGCCGCCGCGGCCGCGGCGGCCGCCCAGGCCCAAGTGGTGGCCCTAACCCAGGCCGGCGAGGAACTGACCCTCCCCGAGCCGCTGGACCTGGCCTACTGCCGGTTCGTGCTGCTGCACGTGCACTCGCCCGAGGTGGTGCTGCGCCGCATGCGGGCCGCGGTCCGCCCGGGTGGCTGGGTCGTCGCCCAGGAACCCGTCACCAGCGCGGGCCGGATCGACGGCCATCCGCTGTCCATGCCCGACGCTCGTCATCCCGATGTGGGAGCGGTGCTGCCGGCCCTGGCGGTGGCCGCCGGCCTGGATCTCGTCGACGCCTGGGCCGAGGCGCCCGCCTGGGCGGGGCCCGGGCCGGTCGCCGAGTACCTCGAAGCCCTCACCGACGTGGACCCGGGCGACGAGGCGGTCCTCCTGCCGCCACTGGTGACCGTGGTAGCTCGGCGGGCGCCAGGCGCTGGAGGCGCTGGCTAGCCTCCACTCCATGCCCGAGGCCCCGCCCGACCTGGCCGCGGCCACGGCCGCCGTAGAGGTGGCCCGCGGCGTCATAGACGAGGCGGCCGCCCACCTGGCCGGCGAGGGCCCGGCCGCCGGCGATGCCGTCGATGCCCATCAGGTGATCGCCTACGACCTGGCCCACAGTGCCGCGGCAATCGAAACGGCCCGGGCCGGGTTGGACTACGGGAGCCGCGGACCGGTCGAGGCCGGCCTGGCGACGGCCTTCGCGGCAGAGGCCGTGTGGGATCTGGCCACCCGCCTGCTCAGCCGGGAGGCCCACTGGGGTGCGGACCACGGCGCCCTAGCCCCGGCCGCGGCGTTCGTGACCACCCACCGCGACCCGGCCTGGCTGGCCAGCCTGGCCGGCGAGCCCGGCCCCCGCCACCTCGACGCCGATTTCGAGCTGGTGGCGGACACTTTCCGCCGCTTCGCCGAGGAGCGCATCGCCCCCGCAGCCGAGGCGATCCACCGCCACAACACCGACATCCCCGAGGACATCATCGCCGGGCTCGGGAAGTTGGGCGCGTTCGGTTTGTCGATTCCCGAGGAGTACGGCGGCTACGCCACCAGCAGCGAACACGACTACCTGGGCATGGTCATCGCGACCGAGGAACTGTCGCGGGCCTCGCTCGGCGCCGGCGGCTCCCTGATCACCCGGCCCGAGATCCTGGCCCGGGCCCTGCTCAAGGGAGGGACCGAAGCCCAGAAGCAGCGGTGGCTGCCGGCGCTGGCGAGCGGCGCGATCATGGCCGGGGTGGCCGTGACCGAGCCGGACTTCGGCTCCGACGTGGCCGGGATCACCCTGAGCGCGGCCCGGGCGGCCGGCGACGCCGGCGACAACTGGGTACTACACGGCACCAAGACCTGGTCGACGTTCGCGGCCCGCGCCGACGTGCTCATGGTGCTGGCCCGCACCGACCCGGACCGCAGCCTCGGACATCGGGGCCTGTCGATCTTCGTGGTGCCCAAGGAGCAGGCGGACAGGCACGGCTTCGTGCTCACCCAACCGGGAGGCGGCCGGCTGGAGGGGCGGCCTATCGACACCATCGGGTACCGGGGGATGCACAGCTACGAGCTGTCTTTTGACGGGTGGCAGGTCCCGGCCGACCACCTGATCGGCGAGGAGGCCGGCCTGGGGCGGGGCTTCTATCTCCAGATGGAGGGCTTCGAGAACGGACGGCTTCAGACCGCGGCCCGGTCCGTAGGGGTGATGCAGGCCGCCTACGAAGCGGCGCGGTCGTACGCGGCCGGGCGCAAAGTGTTCGGCCATGCCGTCGCCGACTACCAGCTCACCCAGGTCAAGCTGACCCGCATGGCCGCCATCATCCAGGCGGCCCGCCAATACATGTACGTGGTCGCCCGCCTCATGGCCAAGGGCGAGGGCGCCCTCGAGGCGTCGATGATCAAGGCCTACGTGTGCCGGGCCGCGGAGTGGGTCAGCCGGGAGGCGATGCAGATCCACGGGGGCATGGGCTATGCCGAGGAGTTCCCGGTCAGCCGGCTGTTCGTCGACGCCCGGGTGCTGTCGATCTTCGAGGGCGCCGACGAGACGCTCGCCCTCAAGGTGGTGGCCCGGCGGCTGGTGGAGAACGCCACGCGGTGATCCTGGTCGACGAGGCCCGGTGGCAGTGGCGGGGCCGCTACTGGGCCCATCTGGTCAGCGACGAGAACTACGACGAGTTGCACGCGTTCGCGGCCCGGTTGGGGCTGCCCCGGCGGTCGTTCCAGGGTGATCACTACGACGTGCCGGTCGAGTACCGCCTGCGGGCCATCGAGCTGGGGGCGGAAACGGTGTCCAGTCGGCAGCTGGTGCGGCGGCTGCGCGCCGCGGGACTGCGCCGCTCCCCGCGTTAGGAGGCTTCGCGGGCCATCCCCGCTCGCTCGCCGCGTGCCACCAGAGTGACGGCCACCTTCCGGGAGGCCTCGTCGATCATCTCGTCGCCGAGCATGACCGCGCCCTTGCGCTCCCCTTCGGTCGCCTCCCGGTAGGCGTCGAGCACCTCCCAGGCTCGATCGAACTGCTGCTGGGTGGGCGAGAAGACCTGGTTGAGAATGCCCACCTGATCGGGGTGCAGGCTCCACTTGCCGTCGAAACCCAGGATCTGGGTGCGCCGGGCGTACTCCCGGAACCCTTCCGGGTCGCGGACCTTGACGTAGGGCCCGTCGATCACCTGCAGGCCGTTGGCCCGCCCCGCCATCAGGATCTTCATGAACACGTAGTGGAAGTAGTCGCCGGGATACTCGGGGATGAGGAGCCCGCCCGACAGCGAGGGCATACCCATCGACGCCGAGAAGTCCACCGGGCCCAGGATCACCGTCTCGGTGCGAGGCGAGGCAGCGCAGATCTGCTCCACGTTGATCAGGCCCTGGGCCGTCTCGATCTGGGCTTCGATGCCGATGTGGCCGGCGGGCAGGCCGTGGTTGATCTCCACCTGGGTGAGCAGCAGGTCCATGGCGACCACCTGGGCGGCGGTCTGCACTTTCGGCAGCATGATCTCATCGAGACGGGGGCCGGCCTCGCCGACCACCTCGATCACGTCCCCGTAGGTCCATTGGGTGTCCCACGCGTTGACCCGCACGCAGACCACGGCGTCGCCCCAGTCCTGGTCGCGAACGGCGGCCACCACCTTGGACCGGGCCGCCTCCTTCTCGAGCGGCGCCACCGCGTCCTCCAGATCCAAGAAGAACATGTCCGCCGGCAGGCTGGGCGCTTTGGCGAGGAACTTCTCGTTGGAGCCGGGGACGGCGTGGCAGGAACGGCGAGGCAGGAAGCGGGAGCGCTCGGACATGGGCGGATGCTACGGCTCGCCGTTAGCGGCCGCCAAAAAACAACCGGTACGAAAAGAGGAGGCGGCGGCGACTGCTCTGTGAGCTGCGGGCCGTTCGGGTCGGGCTGATCTCGTCGTCCGGCAGTCGCCGCCGTCTCCTCTTTTGTTGAGGTTGTTTTTCGGCGAACACTTACGCCGCGACCAAATCCGACGGCACGATCTGCTCGGTGATCAGCCGCTCGAACCGGGCCGCGTCGCCGCCCACGTAGGCCCGGCATCGGCGCACCCCCTCGATGTAGCAGAAGGCATACGCCCGCCAGGTCGGGTCCGTCAGGAACTCCAC
>DASXZS010000176.1:0-4204 GCA_036501785.1 Acidimicrobiales bacterium
CGCCGCCGGCCCCCCGCCGCCGGCCCCCGCCGCCGGCCCCCGCCGCCGGCCCCCGCCGCCGGCCCCGTCGGCCCCCCTCAGTCGCCCGGCGGTCGGAGCTGGCGTTCCAGGGCCACCAGCCGGTCGTCCCAGCGGGCGCCCACATCCGCCAACCACGCCGACGCGCCGCCCAGCCGGCTGGTGACCACCCCGTAGCGGACCTCTCGGCCGTGACGCTCGGCATCCAGCAACCCCGCCGCGGCCAGGGCGCCCAGGTGCTTGACCACGGCCTGGCGGGAGACGGGGTAGCTGGCCGCGAGCTCGGTGGCGGTCAAGGGGCCTTCGGCCGACAGCTGGTCGAGGAGCCGCCGGCGGGTGGGGTCCGCGAGCGCCGCGAAGACCGCGTCGACGTGGGGCTCGGGCCTGGTCCGCCGGCGGTCAGGCGCGGACAAGCTGGTGCGCCGGCAGGGCCACGCCGGCCCAGGCGCCGACAAGGCGGCGGTCCCAGTCCGTCCACCCCGAGCCGCTCGCGCCGGCTCCCGAGCCGCTCGCGCCGGCTGCGCAGGCCTGGGCGTCGCCCGAGCCTCCCACAGCCGGCTCGGCGATCTGGCGCTCCTGGATCGTCAGCCGGGTCCCCTCCTCGACGGGCTCCAAGACATAGCTCACCTCCGACAGGTCTCCAGCCGGGTCCGCCCCACCCCCCGCCGGCCACCACCGGAACCGCAGATGCCGTCCTGGCCGCACCGCCTCCACCCGCCCTTCTCGCTCCCGACCGTCGTCGGTGACGAAGCGGGCCGGCCCGCCCTGCTCCAGGCGCCACTCCACCCGCGCCCCGAACCAGCCCGACACCTGGTCGGGGTCGGTGAGCGCGTCCCAGAGCCGCTCGGGGCTGACGGGCACGACGACCTGGCGTCGGATCATGGCAGGACCTCTCTAACGGGACCGGTTAGTGCAACAACAGAGTTGCACATCCACCCACCCTATGCGTAATCTGCAACCGTAGAGTTGCACAACAAGGAGGCCGCACCCCCATGAGTTACCTCGTCCCCACCGTCATCGAACAGTCCCCACGAGGGGAGCGGGCCTACGACATCTACTCGCGGCTGCTCAAGGACCGCATCGTGATCCTCGGCACCGAGATCAACGACGCCAGCGCCAACCTTCTCACGGCCCAGCTTCTCCACCTGGAGGCCGAGGACCCGGATCAGGACATCTGCTTGTACATCAACAGCCCGGGTGGCTCGGTCACCTCGACGCTCGGCATCTACGACACCATGCAGATCGTCGGGCCGGACGTGTCCACCGTCTGCCTGGGCATGGCCGCGTCCGGCGCCGCGGTGCTGCTCGCCGGCGGGGCGCCCGGCAAGCGGCTGGCGCTCCCGAACGCCCGGGTGCTGATCCACCAGCCCCACGGAGGAGCGCAGGGCCAGTCGGTCGACATCGAAAACCAGGCCCGCGAGATTGCCTACCTGCGAGGCCGCATGGAGGAGATCCTCGCGTTCCACACCGGACAGCCCAGGGAGCGGATCGCCGCTGACACCGACCGCGACTACATCCTGGGCGCCGCTGATGCGGTGGCCTATGGCCTGGTGGACGAAGTGCTCCAACCGCGGCGGCTCAAGGCCGTTCCGTCTCTGTCGCGGGCGGCGGCCCAGGCTGAGCTCGGCGCCGGCGCCCAGGCGGTGACCGAAGCCGCCAACGCGCCCGCCAACGTGCCGGCCAACGCGCCCGCCAACGTGCCGGCCAACGTGCCGGCCAATGCGCCCGCCAACGCTCCGGCCAACGGGTCCGCGGCCCGGGCCCACCGTCGCCCGTAAGGCGGCCGGCCCCTCCCCCTGATCCCAGCCGCTACGGTCAGCCAGTGTGAGCACCGGCTACCGCGTCCTGGTCACACTGCACCTCCTCTGCATCATCGGCGGGTTCGGCGCGGTGGCCTACAACGCCCTCTACGTCAGCCTGGCCCAGCGCCGGCCGGGCGGCGTCGGCACCAGCGCCGTGCTGGAGGTCAACGCCCTGGTGTCGAGCCTGGCCGAGCTGCTTATCTACGCCGCCCTGCTGTTCGGCATCGGTGCGGTCGCGGCTAGCCGCTCGCAGGTCAAGTTCAGCCAGGCGTGGGTCTCGGCGGCCTTTGCCGTGTATCTGGTGGACGTGGGGATCCTGCACGGGTGGATCAAGCCCCACCAGCGCCGCCACACCGCCATAGCCCGCCAGCTGGAGGCCGCCGCCCCGGCACCGGGTTCTCCTCCCCCGCAGGTCGCCGAGCTGCAGAGCCTGGAGAAGCGGGTGGGCTTCGGGTGGGGTGCGTTCAACTTGCTGGTGGTGGGGGCGGTCTATCTCATGGTGTTCAAGCCGGGGAGTTGATGCACCCGATCGAACATCTGCGCCATGTGGCCCGGGCCTCCGGCGCCGACCCCGCCCTCGTCGCGGTAGAAGCGGCCTCGGCCCTGGCTCAGATGGCCGCCATGGATCCGGCCGGACTGGTACCGGCCTGCCGGCGGCTGGTCGAACGACACCTGACGTCAGGGCCGGTGTGGTGGCTGTCGGCCCGGGTCCTGGGTGCCGACGACCAGCGGGCCGCGGCCCGGGCCGCCGGCGCCGAGCTCGACGCCGACCGCACCGCCCGCCATCTCACCGCCGCCCTCCCGGAGGGGGCCTCGGTTCTGATCGTGGGCTGGCCGGACATCACGGGCGACGCCCTCCGGGCCCGGGGTGACGTCGAGGCCCTGGTGATGGACGCGGGTGGCGACGGCAGCGCCCTGGTCCGGCGCCTGGGCGACGCCGGTGGCGACACCTCGCTGGTGCCCGATGCTGGTGTCGGCGCCGCGGCCGGGACCGCCGAGCTGGTCGTCGTCGAAGCCCTGGTCGCCGGCCCGGCCGGGATCCTGGCGGCACCCGGGTCGCTGGCGGCCGCCGCGGTGGCCGCCCATCTCGGTGCTCCGGTATGGGCGGTGGCCGGCGTGGGCCGGGTGTTGCCGGAGCGACTGTGGGACGCCTTGGTGGCTCGTTTTGACGAGACGGGCGGCGAGCCCTGGGAGCGCCCGGCCGAACTGGTGCCGGCGTCGCTGTTGTCGCACCTGATCTGCCCCAGCGGGATGGTGGAGGTGGCGGAGGGCTTGGTCGCCGCCACCTGCCCGGTGGCACCCGAATTGTTGCGCCGCACTCAGTAACGTCGGCGGCGGTGCCTTCCGAACCGCTGGTCGATGACTACCTCCGCCTGGGCCTGGCCCTCGGCCGCCACATCGACGGGATGGTCGACGCCTACTACGGCCCCCCGGAGCTGGCCACCCGGGCCCACGCCGAGCCGCCGGCGCCCCCCGAGGCGCTCGCTGACGAGGCCCGGCGCCTCCTCGCCGGCCTGGCAGCCGACGGCGATCTCGACCCCGCCCGCCGCAGCTGGTTGGCCGCCCAGGCGCGCGGCTTGCACACCACGGCCCGGAAGCTGGCGGGGGAGTCCATCAGTTATCTCGATGAAATCGAGGAGTGCTACGGCGTGCGGCCGGCGCTTGTCCCTGAGGACGACCTGGCTGCAGCCCACCGGAGCCTGGACGCGGTCCTGCCCGGCACCGGACCGATCGCCGAGCGCTACGGGACCTGGCGGGAGGCCCAGGCCGTGCCGCCCGACCGCCTGGACGCCGCGGTGCGGGGGTTGGCCGAGGACTTCCGGGCCCGCACCCAGGCCGCCTTTGGGCTGCCGGACGGCGAACGGGTGGACTTCGAGTTGGTGACCGGCAAGCCGTGGGCGGGTTTCAACTACTACCTCGGCGGTCTCCGGAGCCGGGTGGCGATCAACACGGATCTGCCGGTACTTTCACCGGTATTGGGGACGCTGGTGGCGCACGAGGCCTACCCCGGGCACCACACCGAGCACAGCCGCAAGGAGGCGGGCCTGGTTCGCCGGCGCCGGCAGCTGGAGGAGACCATCTTCCTGGTGGGAACCCCGCAGTGCCTCGTCGCCGAGGGCCTGGCCGACCTGGGCCTGGAGGTGATCGTGGGACGGAGGCCCGAGGCGGTCCTGGCCGAACATCTGCGCCCGCTCGGGATTCCCTACGACGCCGACTTGGTGGCCCAGGTGGGCGAGGCCGGCGAGGTGCTGGGCGCGGTCCGGGGCAACGCCGCCATCATGATCCATGACCGCGGTTGCCCCACCGACGAGGCCATCGACTACCTGGCCCGCTGGGCCCTGTTGCCACCGCCCCGCGCCGCCAAGGTGGTGGAGTTCCTGACC
>DASXZS010000177.1:0-5172 GCA_036501785.1 Acidimicrobiales bacterium
CTAAACCGCCGGCCGTTGCCGCCGGTCCGTAAATGGACCCTGGGCACCGGCGAGCGGCGCCCCGGGCTGCTACTTGAGCTCGACGGTGGCGCCGGCGCCCTCGAGCTGGGCCTTGGCCTTCTCGGCGTCTTCCTTGCTGACCTTCTCGAGAACCGACTTGGGGGCCGCGTCGACGAGGTCCTTGGCCTCCTTGAGCCCGAGACTGGTCAGCGACCGGACCTCCTTGATGACCTGGATCTTCTTGTCGCCGGCGGCGGTGAGGACGACATCGAACTCGTCCTGCTCCTCTTCGACGGGAGCCTCGGCCGCCCCACCCCCGGCCGCGGGAGCGGCGACAGCGGCGGGAGCAGCGGCGGTGACGCCGAAGCGCTCTTCGAAGTCCTTGAGCAGCTCTGAGAGCTCGAGGACGGTGAGGTTGGCGATGCTGTCGAGAATTTCTTCTTTGGTGGCCATGAGGTGATTACTCCTGGGGTTGCTCTGCGGACGGGGTGGAATCGGTGACGGCTTCGGCGGGCTCCGGGTCACGGGCCGGCGCCTCGGGCTCCGGCTCAGCGGCGGCAGCCGCCGCCGGCTCGCCCTCGGCGCGCTGGTCCCGGAGAGCGGCCAGGCCGTAGGCGAAGTTGCGGGGTAGGGCCTGCAGCAGGCCGGCGAGTTGCTGCATGGGGGCGGCCAGGGCGCCGGCG
The DNA here is from genome assembly GCA_036501785.1 of Acidimicrobiales bacterium. Classification (GTDB taxonomy): domain Bacteria; phylum Actinomycetota; class Acidimicrobiia; order Acidimicrobiales; family Palsa-688; genus PALSA-693. The sequence continues at coordinate 684 of DASXZS010000177.1, forward strand.
AAGCGGGCCAGCAGCACCTCGCGGGAGGGCAGGTCGGCGAGGGCGGCGGTCTCCCGCGGCCCGATGACCTTGTCGCCCAGCACGCCGCCCTTGATGACCAGCAGCGGGTTGGTGCGGGAGTAGTCGCGGAGCACCTTGGCCACGGCGGCCGCGTCACCGTCCACGAAGGTGATCCCAGTGGGTCCGACCAGCATCTCTTCCAGGTCCGCCAGGCTGGACCCGCGTGCCGCCAGGCGGACCAGGGTGTTCTTGTAGATCTTGTACTCTCCGCCGCTGGACCGCAGGGTGCGGCGCAGGCCGGCGAGATCCTTGACCTTGAGACCCCGGTACTCGGTCAGGATGGCGGCGTCGGCGTCATCGAACTGCCGCCGTACCTCGTCGACGACCGCCACTTTCTCCGGTCTCGGGTTGTCCACTGGTCACCTCCTCCTGTTACGGGTGCTCGCCGACGCGCGGGCGGCACACTCCCGGAGGGAGGTACCTCTCGCCTCGTCAGGCTGGCCTTTCGGCTCGCTTCGGTGCCCCGGAGGGCACGCCGGATGTCTACGGCTTGGGAACTCCGCCAGTATAGCCGGGACGCTCAGGCGGCCGCGGCTCGGGCCTTGAGCCGGCGGGTGACCCAGCGCTCGACGACGAAGGCGGCGAATGGCAGCCACCCGCCGGTCGCCATGATCAGCCACATCCACCACGGCATCCGAGCCCGTATCACCAGCAGCAGCGCGGCCAACAAGTAGACGACGTAGAGGAAGCCGTGAATAGGGCCGAGGATGGCCTCGACCGAGTCGAAGGGGATGCAGACGAACACCGCGATCAGACCCACCCCCACCACGTAGGCCATGATCCGGTAGAAGTGCAACGTTCGGGAAAGCGTCGTCACACTCCGTGCGGGTTGCGCCACGTCTTGGCCTTCCCCCGGACCGCTAGGAGGGCCAGATAGCGGTTGTACGCAGCGAGGTCATCGGTGGGCTCGTCCTCGCCGGCTAGCAGGGTGGCATCCGGCCTGTCGGGGACCGCCGGCCAGGACCCGGCGCTGACTGCTGTCGCCGGCACCCGCGACCGGCCGGCGCCGTCGGCCAACTCGGCCGGCCGGCCGGGACCAGGCAGAGCACGGTCCGAGTCCACATCGTCAGAGCCGACCGTGATCGCCAGGGCCGAGCGGGGCAGGGTGCGAGCTACCACCTCCGCCGAGGCCGCCCGGGCCCGGGCGTGATGCGCCTTGCGCTCGGCGATGTCCTGAGGCGTGTCGTGGAACATCTGCCACCAGCCGATGCCCGCCACCACGATGAACGCCGGCCACTCCACCGAGTAGAGGTAGCTGAGCGTGTTGCCAGCCATGGCCCGGTGCACCTGCCACCAGGCCGCGATCGAGCAACCGGTGGCGATGACCAGGAACGCCAGATGCAACAGCAACGACCTCGGTGTGACCCACTGGCGCACGGACTCGATGCTAGGACGCCGACCAGGTACGCCGGCAATCAGGGGCCGGCGCGTCTAGCCGACCGCGGCGAGTTCCTCGTCGGTCACCCGCAGGGCGTTGACGTCGACGTCGACTCCCGGCCCCATGGTCGAGCTCACCGCTACCGACTTGACGTAGCGGCCCTTGGCGGCGGCCGGCTTGGCTCGTTGGATCTCGTCGACCACGGCCCGGAAGTTGGCCAGAAGCTGGGCCTTGCCGAAGCTGACCTTGCCGATCGGCACCTGCACCACGCCGCGGGAGCGGGTGTCGGCGCGGTACTCGACCCGGCCGCCCTTGAACTCGGTGACCGCCTTGCCGACCTCGGCGGTGACCGTCCCGGTCTTGGGGTTGGGCATGAGGCCGCGGGGGCCGAGCTTGCGGCCCAGCCGGCCGACCTGGCCCATCATGTCCGGGGTGGCGATAGCGACGTCGAAGTCCATGAAACCACCATCGACCCGCGCCACCAGGTCGTCTGCGCCGACCACGTCCGCGCCTGCCGCCCGGGCCTCCTCCGCCGCGGCTCCGGACGCAAATACCGCCACCCGCACGTTTTTGCCGGTCCCCGACGGCAGGGCGACGGTCCCCCGGACGATCTGGTCCGGCTTGCGGGGGTCGATCCCCAGGCGCAAGGCCATCTCGACCGTCTCGTCGAAGCCGGCGTGCGCCAGGCTCTTGACCAGGTCCAGGGCTTCGCCCGGGGCGTAGGTCCGGGCGCGGTCGAAACGCTTGAGCGCGTCGACGTACTTCTTGCTTCTGCTCGACATGGCTGTCTCCCTCGGGGTGGGACGGGCGGGGCGAGGTGTTCCCCGGCCTCGTCGTGGTGTGAGGGCCCGAAGGCTAGCCGACGGTGATGCCCATGGAGCGGGCCGTGCCGGCGACCTGGGCCTTGGCCGCTTCCAGGTCGTTGGCGTTGAGGTCCGGCATCTTCGTTTGGGCGATCTCGGCCAGCTGCGCGTCGGTGACGGACGCGACCGTCTCTCGACCGGTGGTGCTGGCTCCTTTTTCCACCCCTGCGGCCTGGCGCAAGAGGACTGCGGTCGGTGGCGTCTTGAGCACAAAGCTGAAGGACCGGTCCTCGAAGATGGTGATCTCCACAGGGATGACCTGGCCGGCCCTGTCCTCGGTCGCGGCGTTGTACTGCTTGACGAAGTCCATGGTCTGCACCCCGTGGGGCCCGAGGGCCGTGCCGACGGGCGGGGCCGGCGTCGCCTTGCCGGCGGGCAGTTGGATCTTGACGATGGCGGTGACTCGCCGCTTGGCCATGGGGGGCTGTGCTCCTCTTACAGTTTCGCCACTTGGGCGAAGTCCAGCTCGACGGGAGTCTCCCGTCCAAAGATGTTGACCAGGACCTTGAGCTTGAGTTGGTCCTCGTTGATCTCGGCGATGGTGCCGCTGAAGTCGGCGAACGGCCCTTCCCGGACCCGCACTGACTCGCCGAGCTCGTATTCCAGGCGGGGGCGGCTCTTCTTGGTCGAAACGCCGTCGCCGTCCTCGGCCTTGACCTGCAGGATGTTCTCGACCTCCCGCCGCGACAGGGGGGTGGGGCGGGCGCCGAGGCCCACGAAGCCGGTGACGCCGGGCGTGTTGCGCACCACGTACCACGAGTCGTCGTCCAGTTCGAGGCGAGCCAGGAGGTAGCCGGGGAAGACCTTCTTGGACACGACCTGCTTCTTGCCGTTCTTGAACTCGATGACGTCTTCCATGGGGATGACGACCTCGAAGATGCGCTCCTCCATGTTCATGGAGGCGATGCGGCTCTCGAGGTTGGACTTCACTTTGTTCTCGTAGCCGGCGTAGCTGTGGATCACAAACCACTGACCGGGCCGGTCGTAGGGGCTCTCCGGAGGGAGTTCGGCCTCCTCGGGCTCGGCTTCGGCTGGCGCTTCGGCCACGGGCTCGACCGGGGCCGCCGGCTCCGGTGACGAGGGGGAGTCGGGCGGGGTGAGCTCGCCCGTGGCGTCGGTTGGGCTCGAGTCGGCGGGCGCGTCAGTGTCTAGCCGTGCCTCGAGCGCGTTGTCATCAGGGGTGAGAAGGTCGTCAGGCATAGTCCCGCTACTTGAAGAGGAAGACCGACAGCTTGGAGAAAGCCAGATCCAAGACGAAGATCAGGGCCATCAGAATAGCCAGTGTGATGAACACGACGGTCGAGTAGTTGATCGTCTCGCTCCGGGAGGGCCAAGCCACCTTGCGCATCTCGACGTTGACCTCGTGCAAGAACTGCCGCGGCGAAGCCCGGCGCCTGGGCGCACCGGGAGCTGGCCGGGTGCGGCGCTCGACCGGCTCGGCGCGTCGGGGCGCGGCCGGGGTGCCATCCTCGGTCATCTGGCCCTGGCGCTGCAGGAGCCGCCTCTGTTGTCGGTTCATGCTCACGTGTGTGCCTTCTCACGGGAGTCGGGGAGCAGGGCAGGAGGGACTCGAACCCCCAACCGCCGGTTTTGGAGACCGGTGCTCTGCCAAATTGAGCTACTGCCCTCTGCAGATCATCTGCGGGTCGGGGTCCTTCGGGGTGGAGGATAGCACCAGTTGCAACTGGAACATCCAGCAGGCGAAGGGCCCAGCCGCCGGCCGGGTGTGGTCGCGACCCCGTCGCTACCCCGTCCCCGCCAGTCCCGGCCGGTGCCGGCTGGCCCACACCAGCACGCCGGCGGTCGCCGTCGCCACCGTGAACGCCCCCACGTAGGCCAGCCGCACGGCCCGGTTGGCGGCGGTCGACTCCGCGACCGCGGCCGCTTCGAGGGCGGCCAGCACGGCGGCCAGGGCGCCCGGGGGCGAGGGCGCTTCCTCGTCGCGTAGGCGGCGGAGATGGCGGAGGATGCGCCGGTAGGTCGCCACCTCGGCCTGGCACCGCAGGCAGGTGGCCACATGGGCGGGCCACCGGGCGTCGACGCCGTCCTCGCCGGCGGCCAACGCCGGCAGCCAGCCGGACGCCTGGCGGCAGTCCGTCGGACGCAACCGGACGATCTCCGCCAGCCCGGACATCTCAGCCCGCCCGAACATCTGAGCTGGCCCGAACATCTGAGCTGGCCCGAACAT
>DASXZS010000178.1:0-7338 GCA_036501785.1 Acidimicrobiales bacterium
TCGCTCCGGGCTGAGGTGCGGGTCGCGGCGCCAGGATCCGCCCCCCCGGCCCGCCGGGCGTCACAGCACCTCGGCCACGGCCTCCACCCGGGCCCCACTAAGCGCCCAGGCCTCGACCACGTAGCCGCCGCCCGGTATCAGGCCGGCGACCAAGATGCTCAACGTCGTCAACACGGTCCAACGCATACGGGCCCGCACGACCAGCACCAGGATCAAGTAGGCGGTGAACACGCAGCCGTGCGTGAACCCCACGATCAGCAACGCCACCGCCCACGGCCCCGTGAACTTGTAGCCCGTCAAAGACACCGCCCAGGCCAGGCACAAAAGGACGAAGAAGGTGGCCTCCCAGAAGGCCACCTTGCGCAACAGGCGGATCATCCTCATGGCCCTCTCACTGTATTGGGCCCATGCGACTGAACGTCATCGCCGCCGTGTTCCCGGTCATCTTCCTGGGTGAGCTGCCCGACAAGACCATGTTCGCGTCGCTCGTCCTGGCCGCCCGGGGCCGGCCGTTGGCGGTCTGGGTCGGAGCGGCCGCGGCGTTCGCGGTCCACGTCGTCATCGCCGTGGCCATCGGCGCCGCCCTGTTTGCCGTGGTGCCGCACCGGGCCCTCGAGGCTCTAGTGGCGGCCATGTTCCTGGCCGGGGCGGTGTACTCCTACCTGATCCGCAACGCCCAGGAGGAGGACCCGTCGATCCGGGCTGCGGGGGCGGCGTGGCGGGTGGCCGGCCAGGCGGGCCTCGTCATCTTTGTCGCCGAGTGGGGGGACCTGACCCAGATCCTGACGGCCAATCTGGCGGCCCGCTACCACCAGCCCCTCAGCGTCGGGGTGGGCTCCTTGGCCGCCCTGTGGGTGGTCGCCGCCGTGGCCGTGGCCAGCGGCGCCAAGCTCCTGCGCGTGTTGTCGGTGCGAACTCTCCGCCTGGTCACGTCAGTGGTGCTGGTGGGGTTGGCGGCGTACACCGCGGTGGCGGCAGCCAGGTAGCCCTACGCTGGTAGGTCGTGGAGGATGGTGGGCTCGAACGTGAGGTCAAGCTGGACGCCGGCTTCGGCTTCCGGATCCCCGAACTCGACGGGCTGGCGGCGGCGGTAACTGCTCGACCGCAACCGGAACAGCACCTCCACGCCGTCTACGTGGACACGCCCGACCTCCGGCTGGCCCGCAACGGGCTGACGTTGCGGCACCGGTCGGAGCGGTTGCCGTCGAGTGCACCGGGCGAGTGGACGTTCAAGCTCCCGGAGCCGTCGACGGAGCCCGGCCTCTCCCGTCGCGAGCTCAACTGGCCCGGCCGGTTCGGGCCGATCCCGGCCGAGGTGTCCGGCCTGCTCCGCGGCTACCGGCGCACCGCTGCCCTGGGACCGGTTGCCCGCCTGGTCACCCACCGCCGGCGGACCATCCTGGCCGGCCGAGACGGTGAACCGCTGCTCGAGATCGATGACGACGTGGTCTCGGTGATGGACGCGCGCCGGCTGGCGGCCCGCTTCCGCGAGGTGGAGGTAGAGGTGCTCGGCGGGGCCTCGGCGGCCCTCCTCGACGCCGTCCTGGCCCGGCTCGGGGAGGCGGGCGCGGTACGGGGGGACGCCCGTCCGAAGCTGGTTCGCGCCCTCGGGTTGCGGGCCACCGAACCGCCCGATGTGGTGCCGGTCGTAGTGGGGCGGGCCGCGTCGATGGGCGAGGCGGTGCGCGCCGCCATCGCCCAGGGGTACCTGCGCCTGCTGGCGCACGACCTCGGCGTGCGCCTCGACGAGGACCCCGAAGACGTGCACCTGGCCCGGGTGGCGACGCGGCGGCTGCGTTCGGACCTGCGGACGTTCCGGGCCTTCCTGCCGGAGGACTGGGCCCAGGAGACCCGCCGCGAGCTGGGTTGGTTGGCCGAGGCCCTGGGCCGGGCCCGCGACGCCGACGTCTTGCTGGCCCGGCTGCACCGAGAGGTGGAATCGCTCGACTCCCGGGACGCCGCCGCTGCGGGCGCCCTCATCGGAGCCCTCATCGCCTCGCGGGACCAGGCCCGCGATCACTTGCTCGAGGTGATGGTGAGCGATCGGTATGGCGAGCTGCTGGACCGGCTGGTCGCCGCGGCCCGGGAGCTACCGCCGATGAAGCAGCCGGCCGACCCTGTGTTGGCAGACCCGGTGTTGACCAGCACGGCGCTGGCCATCACGGCGTCGGCGGCGGCGGCGGTGATCCCGGTCGAGGCCCCCATGTCGGCTGGCGAACCGCACCTGGTGGTGGAGGAGCCTGCCGCCGATCGCGATGCCCCCGCTCGCCGCCTGGCCCCGTCAGTGGTGAACGGCCCGTGGCGGCACGTGGCTCGGGCCGTGGCCGCCCTCGACCCCGAGCCGACCGACGAGGCCCTCCACGAGGTGCGCATCCGGGCCAAGCGGCTCCGGTATGCCTGCGAAGCGGTGGCGGGCGTGATCGGCAAGCCCGCTACCGACTTGGCCCGGGCCGCCGCCGATCTTCAGGGCGTGCTGGGCGACTTCCACGACGCCATCGTCGCCGCGGAGTGGTTACGGGCCGGGGCCGCCAGCCCCACCGCCACCCCCGCCGAAGCGCTGGCGGCCGGCCAGGTGATCGTCAGGGAGCGCCAGGAGGCGGCCCGGTGCCGGGCAGCCTGGCCGGCCTCGTGGAAGCGGCTCGATCGCAAGAAACTCCGGGCCTGGCTGCACTAGAAGACGGGGTGTTCGGCGGCCGGCCGTGTACGGTCGGCGTTCGTGCGCATCGCCGCGCTGGATCTCGGGAGCAACTCCTTCCACCTGCTGGTTGCCGACGCCCACCCCGACGGGACGTTCGAACCGCTGGCGCGGGACAAGGAGATGCTCCGGCTCGGCAGCGTGGTGGCTGCCACCGGGGAAGTGGGGGAGACGGCGGCGGCCGCCGCGGTCGACGTGGTCCGGCGTTTCCGGGCCCTGGCCCAGTCGCTGGGCGCTGACGAGGTGGTGGCGTGCGCCACGGCCGCCCTGCGCGAGGCCCGGGACTCGGCTGCGGTGGTGGATCGCATCGAAGCCACCACGGGCGTCAAGGTGCGGGTGATCAGCGGTCGGGAGGAATCGGCGTTGATCTTCCGGGCGGTGCGGGCCAGTGTGGTGATCGAGCCCGGCCCGGCGTTGGCCCTGGACCTGGGGGGCGGCAGCCTCGAGTTGATGGTCGGTGACAGCAAAGGGATGGGTTGGTCGGCAAGCCTCAAGCTCGGCGTGGGCCGGCTCACGTCGGAGCTCGTCCGGGGTGACCCGCCCACCGGCGGCGACCGCCGGCGCATCGTGCATGCGGTCACCACCGCGGTCGGTCGGGCCCTCCCCGACATCGCCAGCTTCCGCCCCCGGACGGCGATCGGCAGCAGCGGTACCCTCGAGACGCTGATCGGGTTGGCGGCCGCCCGGCGGGGCGGTCCGATGCCGGCGTCGGTCAATCAGCTGTCCGTGACGGTGGGTGAGCTCGGCACCCTGACCCAGGACCTGCTGGGCATGACCTCCGCCGAGCGGGCTGCTCTGCCCGGGGTAGACACCGGGCGGGCCGACCTCCTGCCGGCCGGCGCCCTGCTGGCCACCACCGTGCTGGATCTGACCGGGCTCGACACCCTGGTGGGCTGCGAGTGGGCGCTGCGCGAGGGGATGGTCCTCGCCGCCATCGGTCGCCATTCGCGGGCCGAGCGCACGGGCGATGCCGGGGCCATGCGACGCGAATCGGTGCTGGGTTTGTGCCGGCGGTGCGGATGGAACGAAACCCACGCCGTCAAGGTCAGCCGCTTGGCCGTAGAGCTGTTCGACGGCACCGCCAAACTGCATCGCCTCGACCGCGCCAGCCGCGATCTCCTGGAGTTCGGCGCCCTACTCCACGACGTCGGCGAGCACGTCAGCATGGAAGGTCACGAGCGTCACACCGCCTACCTGATCGAGAACGGTCGGCTGCGGGGATTCCGGCCCGACGAGATCGCGGTGCTGGCCTGCCTGGGGCGTTTTCACAAACGGGGAGCCCCGAAGTCATCCTTCGAGGCCTATGCCCAGCTCCCCGGTCCCGACCGCGATCGGGTAACCCGGTTGGTGGCCCTGCTCCAGGTAGCCGACGCCCTCGATCGCAGCCATGGCGGACCGGTCCGCGACATCGAGGTCTACACCAACCCGGGTCAGGTGGAGGTGGTGGTGCACGCCGACGACGACATCGACCTCGAATTGTGGGGCCTGCGCCGCAAACGGGAACTGTTCGAACGGGTCTTCGACTGCCGGCTGGAGGTCGTCGATGCCCAGCTGGCGCTCCCCCTCGACGGCGGAGGTCTGATGGCCGGGCTGAGCTGACGCTCCAGATCTTCAGTTGAGTGGCTCTTTAGTTGCGCGGCACCTGCGACCAGGGCACCCCCTTGTCGGTCCGGACATCGCCCGGCAGGCCCAGCACCCGCTCCCCGAGGATGTTGCGCATGACCTCGGACGTGCCCCCCTCGATGGAGTTGGCCCGAGCCCGGAGGAACATTCGCGGCACCGACCCGGCGCCGCCGGCCGCGTCGGGTCGCCGCATCTCGTAGCTGTCGTAGAGCATCCCGCCTGGTCCCAGCAGATCGAGACAGAGGTCGTAGACGCGCTTGTTGAGCTCCGCGTACGCCAATTTCGCCGTCGACCCCTCCGGGCCCGGGGTGCCGAGCAGCGAGTTGGCGGCGGCCCGGAGGTTCGTCAGGCGCTGCACTTCGGCCTCGACCCACAGGCGCGTCAGGCGGTCGCGGGTGGCGCCGTCGCGCTGTTCGGCCGGCCGGCGCCGCCACAACTCCACGGCGGTCCCGATCGGCCCGCCGCCACGCGGCGCGATGGTGCCGCCGATCGAGACCCGTTCGTTCATCAAGGTGACGATGGCGCCCCGCCAGCCGCCGCCGACGTCCCCGAGCCGTTCGTTGTCCGGGACCCGCGTGTCCGTGAAGTACACCTCGTTGAATTCGGCGTCGCCGGTCATCTGCCGCAGGGGCCGGATGTCCACACCGGAGGCGTGCATATCGACTACGAAGTAGGTGAGACCGTTGTGCTTCTCGGCTTCGGGGTCGGTGCGAGCCAGCAGCATGCCGAAGCGGGACGTGTGGGCCAGGGTGGTCCACACCTTCTGGCCATTGAGGATCCACTCGTCACCGTCACGAACGGCCCGGGTCGACAAGCTGGCCACGTCCGAGCCGGCGCCGGGCTCGGAGAACAACTGGCACCAGATGTCTTCGCAGGTGAAGAGGGGTCGGAGGTAGCGCTGCTTCTGGGCTTCCGAACCCAACGTCAGGATGGTGGGGGCGGCCATGCCGTACCCGATGGGGTTGCGCATGGCGAGCGTCGGCGCCCCGCTGCTGCGGAGCCGATCGTTGACGAGCGGCTGCAACTTCCGGGAGACGCCCAGGCCGCCGTACCCCTCCGGGAAGTGCACGAAGGCCAGACCGGCGTCGAACTGGGCGGCGAGGAACTCGCGGGCGTCGGTCGAGGCCGGCGGATGGGCGGCTAGCAGCTCATCGACCTTGCGGGTGACGAGCTGTTCGGCTTCCTCGCCGCTCTCGGCGGTGACGGTTTCTACTGCGGTCATACGATCCCTCCCTGGCCCGAGCCGGCCGTCTCGACGATCACCCTACCCGGCCTGCCCTTTTTCGCCACCAGCCTCAAGGTAGGCTGCAGGGAGCGTGTCTCGGCCTCTCCGTCTCATTGCCATCACCGCGGCCATCGCGGTGGTAATCACCGGTGCGGTGACGGGAGTGGCGGCGGCGAGCAATGGGTTGGTGCACCACGCCGCCACCGCCGATGCCCTGCCCCTCGCCCCCCTCACCAGCGAAGCCGCCCTGGGGGGATCCACCGTGTACGCCGATGACGGCACCACCGTGCTGGCTAACCTGCACGCCTCCCAGGATCGCAAGCCGGTGCCGCTGACGAGCGTGGCCAAGGTCCTCATCACCGCGGTGCTCGACACGGAAGACCACCGTTTCTACCTGCATGGCGGTTTCGACATCCCCTCCACCATCAGGGCGTTGGCCGCCGACTCGTCGAGCAGCGGCGGGATCCAGGGCGGATCCACCATCGCCCAGCAGCTGGTCAAGCAGACCTACCTCACGTCGGCCCGTAAGCTCTCCCGCAAGGTCAAGGAGGCTGTCCTCGCCGACCGGCTTGAACGCAAGTACACCAAGAACCAGATCCTGCAGGCCTACCTCAACACCATCTACCTCGGCAACGGCGCCTACGGTGTCGAGGCCGCGGCCAACGTGTATTTCGGCGAGCACGCCTCGCAACTCAGCCTGCCCCAGGCGGCGTTGCTCGCCGGCCTGATCCAGAATCCCAGCGGGTACGACCCCATCCTGGCGCCGGCCGATGCCCGGACCCGCCGGTCCGAGGTGCTGTCGCGCATGGTGCACTACGGCGACGTCACCGCCACCCAGGCGGCCGCGGCCAACCGGATGCCGCTGCCGACCGCCATCGTGCAGACTCCCGTGGCCGGCGACCAGATCAGCAACTACTACGTGCAGGAAGTCCAGACCGAGCTGCTCGGTCCCGGCAGCCCGCTGGGCGGCACCTACGACGAGCGTTACCAGGCCCTGTTCGAGGGCGGGCTCAAGATCTACACCAACCTCGATCCGACCATGCAAGCCGAGGCCGAGCAGACCGTCGTCGCCGATACCCCGCCCAACAATCGGGGCTTCCAGGAAGCCATGGTGTCGATCGATCCCACTACCGGCAAGGTGCGAGCCATGGTCGGTGGGGCCGGAACGCAGGTCAACAAATTCAACATCGTGACCCAGGGTGCCCGCCAGCCCGGCTCCGGCTTCAAGTTGTTCACCCTGCTGAGCGCGCTGGCCCAGGGCTATTCGGTCTTCGACACGGTCGACGGCCAGTCGCCGTGCGCCATCGCCTTCCCGGGGAACACCGGCTTCGTCCAGCACCCGGCGGTCAACGACGCTCCGGCGGGCGTCGTCAACCTCGTCAGCGCCACAGCCAGCTCGATCAACTGCGCCTACCTGCGGCTGGCGCACGAGGCGGGCTTGGAGAACGTGGCCAACATGGCCAAGGCCCTCGGGGTAACCGAGAAACTCCAGGTGGTCCCGGCCATGGTGCTCGGGGCGGACGCGGTGCGACCCATCGAGATGGCCGCGGCGTACGCGACCGTCGCCGCCGGCGGCGTGTACCACAAGCCGACCTTCATCGACCGCATCGTGGACCGCACCGGTGCGACCATCTACACCGGCGGCGACCCGGGCCACCAGGTGTTCTCGGCCCAGGTCGCCGAGGAAGCCACCGTGGCGCTGCGCGCCGTGGTGCAGTACGGCACCGCCACCGAAGCCGCCCTGCCCTACCGGGAGGTAGCCGGCAAGACCGGCACCACCACCAATAGCGTGGAT
>DASXZS010000179.1:0-15297 GCA_036501785.1 Acidimicrobiales bacterium
GGAGTCCGAGTACCAGAGCATCTGGACCGCGCTGCGCCAAGTGTCGTTTACCCAGGGGTGGGTCGACGCCGGCGGGGTGTCCACCCGTTACGCCCTGGCCGGGCCCGTGGACGCCCCGGCGGTGCTCATGCTGCACGGGACGGGCGGGCACTGGGAGACCTTCGCCCGCAACCTGGGCCCGCTGTCCGAGCACTTTCGCTGTGTGGCCATCGACATGGTGGGCAACGGGTTCTCGAGCAAGCCGGACTTCGACTACGAGATCCCCGTCTACGTCGACCATGCCTTCGCGACTCTCGACGCCCTCGGCATCGGGCGGGCGTCGCTCATGGGGACGTCGCTCGGCTCGTGGGTGGCGGCCTGGGCGGCCCGGCACCGGCCCGATCGGGTCGACAAGCTGGTGCTGATGTCGCCGGCCGGCCTCGTCGCTACCGAAAGCAACATGGCCCGGATTCGCGCCGAGCGCACCGCTGCTGTCGACAACCCGACCTGGGCCACCATCAAGGGCATGTTCGATCATCTGCTGGCAGACGAGCGGAACCGGATCCCCGACATCATCGCGGTTCGCCAGGCCATCTACCGGCTGCCGGAGACCAGGGACGCCATCGACCACGTGCTCGTCCTGCAGTACCCCGCCACCCGGGACCGCAACCTCCTCACCGAGGCCGACTGGTCCGCGATCACGGCCCCGACGCTGGTGGTGGCGTCCGGCCAGGACCAGAGCGAGTACGAGACCACCGCCCGTCGGGTGGCCGCCCTGATCCGCGGCGCCGAGGTGCTGGAGATGCCAACCGTCAGACACTGGCCGCACTTCGAGGACCCGGATCTCTTCAACGCCGCCACCATCCGCTTCCTCGTCGGCAAGACATGACACCCTCCGACGGCGACTCCGGTGAAGCCGAGCCGGCCCCGGACCGGCTGCGGGCCCTCGGGGAGGACGCCGTAGCCGACGCCGCCCGGCGGCTGGTCCTCGCCGAGCAGACCCGTACACCCGTCCGGCAGCTCTCCCTCCAATACCCCGACATGACGATCGAGGACGCCTACGCCGTGCAGCGCATTCTCGTCGAGGCCAAGGTGGCCTCGGGCCGCCGGGTGATCGGTCGCAAGGTGGGGCTGACGTCGCGAGCCATGCAGCAGGCGGTGTCCATCAGCGAGCCGGACCACGGGGCCCTGTTCGACGACATGTTCTACGCCGACGGCGCGGAAATCCCCGCCGACCGGTACATACGGCCGCGCCTCGAAGTCGAGTTGGCGTTCGTGCTCGGACAGACCGTCTGCGGCCCGGCCTGCACGCTGTTCGACATCCTGAGGGCCACGGAGTTCGTGACCCCGGCCCTGGAGATACTCGACGCCCGGGTCCAGATGACCGACCCCGCCACCGGCCACCTGCGGACGATCGTCGACACCATCGCCGACAACGCCGCCGACGCCGGCGTGGTGACGGGCGGGCGCCCCGTCCGGCCCCTCGACATCGACCTCCGCTGGGTCGCCGCCCTGCTGTACCGCAATGGGACCATCGAGGAATCCGGCGTGGCCGCCGCAGTGCTCAACCATCCGGCCCACGGGGTGGTGTGGCTCGCCAACAAGCTGGCCCGGTACGGCGTGGCCCTGGAGGCCGGTCAAGTGATCATGGCCGGCTCGTTTACCCGCCCCGTACACGCCTACCCCGGCGATGTCTTCCATGCCGACTACGGTCCGCTCGGCACGGTGACGTGCACGTTTGCCCGCCCCGACGACGATGCCCGGACCTGACGTGCCGACGTTCGCCCAGGCGCTGAGCGGGGGTCGGGCCCAGATCGGCATGTGGGTGGCCTCGGGCAGCCCCTACAGCGCCGAGATCTGCGCCGGCTCCGGACTCGACTGGCTGCTCATCGACGCCGAGCACTCGCCCAACGATGTGCGCTCGCTCCTCCGGCAGCTGCAGGCGGTAGCCCCCTACCCGGTGCATGCCGTCGTCCGGCCACCCGTCGCTGATCAGGTGGTCATCAAACAGCTCCTGGACATCGGGGTCGAGAACCTCCTGGTGCCCATGATCGACACCGCCGAACAGGCCGCGGAGGTTGTTCGGGCGACGCGGTACCCACCCCGGGGCGTCCGGGGCGTGGGCTCGGCTCTGGCCCGGGCCTCGCGCTGGAACCGGACGTCCGACTACCTCCAGCACGCCGACGAGGGGATCACGGTCATCGTCCAGGTCGAATCCGAGCAGGGGCTGCGAGAGCTGAAGGCCATTGCCGCCGTGGACGGGGTCGATGCCGTATTCATCGGTCCCGCCGACCTGGCCGCCTCGCTCGGCCATCTCGGCGACCCGGATCATCCCGACGTGGTGGCCGCCATCGAGGGGGCGGTTACCGTCGTGGTCACGACCGGGAAGGCGGCTGGTGTCAACGCCTTCGTCGAGGCCCGGGCCCGGCGGTACTTGGATCTGGGCTGCCGGTTCGTGCTGGTTGGCGCCGATGTGGCCCTGCTGGCGCGGGGGAGCGAAGCCCTCGCCGCCCGCTACGCCGACCGCCGGCCGCAGGGCACGTAGCCCACCTCTCCGGGGACGACGCCAGGAGGCCCGTGCAGCCAGACCGTACCGAGCCGAGTGTGGTGGTCGTGGGCGCCGGGCCCTGTGGCGCCATTCTGGCCAACCTGCTGGGAGAGTTCGCGGTCAGGACCCTGCTGGTCGACCGCGAGCTCGACGTGCTCGACTACCCCCGCGCCGTCGGGATCGACGACGAGTCGTTACGCACGCTGCAGGCGATCGGCCTGGCGGAGGCGGCAGGCCGGGACATGATCGCCAACACGCCGCTCCGGTACTACTCGTCCGACGGTCACTGCTTCGCCCAGGTTCGCCCCACGGAACGGCCTTTTGGCTGGCCCCGGCGGAGCAACTTCTTGCAGCCCCTGTTCGAACGGACCTTGCGGGACGGGCTGGCCCGCTACTCGACCGTCGAAACGCGCTACGGCTGCACCTTGCAGGGGTTGACCCAGGACGAGGCGGGCGTGGCCGTCGAACTGGTCGACCCGTCCGGACAGGTCGAAACGGTCAGGACGCGGTACCTCGTCGGCGCCGACGGTGGCCGGAGCACCGTGCGCCGGCTCACCGGGATCGACCTGGTCGGATCGACGGCCAGCTCGAGATGGCTGGTCGTCGATGTCAAAAACGACCAGCTGGCCGCGCCGTACGCCGCGGTCCACTGCCATCCGCAGCATCCCACCATGGTGATCGCTTTGCCGTACCGGCACCGGCGCTTCGAGTTCAAGCTGGGCGCCGACGAGCAGGAGCCGGATGTGCTCAAAGAGGAGACGGTCCTGCGGCGTCTGGAGCCGTTCTACGACGGCGTTCCACTCCCGGACATCGCCCGGAGCCGGGTGTACCTGCATCACTCCCGCGTCGCCAGGTCCTTTCAGTCCGGCCGGGTCTTCTTGGCGGGGGACGCCGCCCATCTGCAGCCCCCCTTCTTCGGGCAGGGGATGAACTCGGGCGTCCGCGACGCCACCAACCTGGCCTGGAAGCTGGCGGCGGTGGTGAGGGGCCAGGCGGGGGAATCGGTGCTCGCCTCCTACGACGTCGAACGGCGCAAACATGCGACCGCCATGGTCTCCTTCGCCACCCGCATCGGACAGATGTACTCACCTCGCAACCGGGCAACCGAGGTGGCCCGGGACTCGTTGTTTCGGGTCGTAAACCGCTTGCCCGGTGCCCGCGACTACATCCTGCAGATGAAATACAAACCCATGCCGGACTACACCGGAGGCCTCGTCGTCCCGTCCGGCAGCCCAGGATCGATCGTCGGCCGCATGGCCCCGCAGCCGATCCTCGAAGCCCCAGACGGCAGCCGGCGCCGGCTCGACGACGTGCTCGGCGACTGGTTTGCCGTAGTCGGTATCCATTGCGATCCCCTCGAACATCTCGGGGAGGCCGGCCGAGCCGAGTGGGACCGGCTCGGTACCCGGTTCGTGGCGGTCCAGGTTCCCCGGGCCGTCCCGCTCGAGGAGCGGGGGGTCGCGGCCGCAGCAACCACCGGCGCCGGTTCCTGGCGTGGAGCTGACGTCGACGGGGTCTTCGCCGACCTGGCCTTGGCCCGGCCCGCCGAGCAGGTCCTCATCGTCCGCCCGGACCGGTATGTCATGGCCGCCTGCCGCGCCGTCGAGCTCGATCAGGTCACGGGACGGATAGGGGAGATGCTCGGACGCTGACCGGGCTGCGGGGCCCGGCAATCTCGATTACTCGTCGCACATCTCCCAGAAATGGCACCACCAGCCGGCGCCGACGAGGATCTGCACCTTTTCCTGCCAGCAAAAGGACAGGCCCTCGCCCGGCTCGAGGTAGTAGCGGCAGGTGCCGCAACTGTCCTCGTCGACCGGGGTGGCCCGCAAGGCCGCCACCTTCACCACCCGCTGGGCGGCGGCGAAGCGAACCTCGTCGACGTCCGGTTCGGTCACGAGACGAGGGGGAGAGCACCCGTGTGTTCGGCGTGACGGACTCCGTGGGGGGCGACGAGTAGCGCGGTGGGGCCGCGGAAGAGGGCGTTGGGGCTGTACTGGACCTGCTGACCGGGCACCAGATCCATGTCCGGCGTCGCGGTGGTCAGCAACTCCAGGGCGATCCGGGTCTCCAGCCGGCCCAACGGCGCCCCGAGGCACAGATGGGGGCCCTTGCCAAACGACAGGTGCAGCTCGGCGTCCTGCCGGTCCACCCGGAAGCGGTCGGCGTCCTCCCCGAACTGGGCCGGGTCGTGATCGGCGGAGGCGAAGGCCATCATGACCTTGGCCCCGGCCGGGATCGGGATGCCGCCGACCTGGGTGTCGACCTTGGCGATCCGGCGGTGGTACAGGACTGGACCATCGAAGCGGAGGATCTCCTCAACGGTGTTCTCGATGAGGGCCGGCTCGTCGATCAGGCGCTGCCACTGGTCGCGGTCGCGCAGCAGGGCCAGCACGCCGTTACCGATGGCGTTGCAGGTCGTCTCGTGGCCGGCCAGCGCCATCGAATAGACGATGTTGACGATGTCGAACTGGTTGAGCTGCTCCGGCTTGTCGTGCGACAGCCGGATCAGGTCGCTGGTGAGGTCGTCCAAGGGCTCCGCCCAGCGCTGGGCCACGAAGGCCTCGGTGTACTTCCACATGGCCAGGACGTCGCGTGCCGTGGCGACCTGCTGGGCTTCGGGCAGCCGGCCGTACGTCAACAGCACCCGGTTGCGGCTCCAGTCCTTGAGCATGTCGGTGTCGCGGTCGGGAAAGCCGAGCAGACTGAAGGCGCCGAAGCCTGGGAAGGGAAAGGAAAATGACTCCACCAGGTCGACCACGGCGTGTTCCTTGAGCGCATCGACCAGGCCAGTGGCGTAGTCCCGCAGCACCGGTTCGAGGGCCTTGAGCCGGCGCGGGTTCATGACCGTGAGCACGGACTTGCGCATCGGGGCGTGCCGGGGCGGATCGGAATTGTTGAGGGTCGGGACCCGATCGAAGCCGGTACTGAGCACTTCCTGGGCGGCCGGGCACACCGGCGTCAACGGTGACGAGGCGTTGGCCGCCGACCAGGTCTCGCGATCGAGCAGCACGTGCTCGATGTCGGCGTAGCGGGTGATGACGTAATGGTCGATGCCGGGCAGGTAGAACACCGGGCTCTCCGACCGCCAATGCTCCAGACGGGGGTACGGATCAGCGACGACGTCTGGGTCCAGCAGGTCATACCCCTCGGCGACGGGACACTTGGTCATGGCTCTATTGTCCTCCAGCGATCGAGGCCTCGGCCAGCCGCCCTCACACCCGGTCGCCGAAGTCCATGTCTCGGACCGTGGTGACGATCCTGGTCTCCCCACCGGTCCATGACGGTTGGGGCCGATCGCCGGCCGGCGGCCGGGCCCACTCGATCGCCCCCCAGTCCCGGCGGGACATCTGGTGCTTGAAATCGGGCTGGCCGGCCGCCGTGCACATGGCCTCGTGGTCGTCGTTGAACCGCTTCATCTCTTTGACGATCCACCAGTCCTCCTCCGAAGACCACTTGCCGTCGCCGGCGTATTCGATGATCTGCAGTGATGGAAACTGAGCGGGCGGCCCGGCCGGGTCGGGGTTGTCCGCCCGGTTCCACACCTGGTAGACGATGTGGCTGCCGTCGATGTTGTACCACTCGAGCGGGGAGTAGACGTGGGGCGCGAATCCCATTGTCGACTCCAGGAACCGCTGGATCTGGCCCGGGCCGTGGAAGCGGCCGTAGAAGTGGTCGAAGTACACGGCGTCGTCGGTGAACAGCTGGGACCAGGCCACCCAGTCCTCCAGCACCGGCCCGGTCAGGAAGTAGTGCCGGAACGCCGCCTCGATCTCCTCCCGGCCGGCCTGCGTCATGCTGGTCCCCCTTCCGGGTCACCGAAGTCGGAGAACGGCCGCCAGTGATGCACACCGACATCCTAGGTACGCGTCGCCTGGCGCGCGCCCTGGGGCCGCGACGGACGGGTTGGTAACGTCCGTGATCCGCGCAGGACAAGGACGAGAGGATGACCGGAAGATGACCGAGGCGCAGCCTTGAGCAGGCGGGTGGCGATCGTTGGGGTGGGACTGGCCGGCCGCAACGGCAAGGCGGAGGGCTCCACCCCGTACGCCCTGGCCGCCCAGTCCTCGAGACGGGCCCTGGCCGAGGCCAACCTCACCCCCCAGGACGTCGACGGGTTCGGCTCGACCGGCCTCGGCACCCTGCAGCCGGTCGACGTCGCCGAGTACCTCGGCCTGCGCCCCCGCTGGATGGATTCCACCGCAGTCGGTGGGGCGGCGTGGGAGGTCATGGCCGCCCACGCCACCGATGCCATCGCCGAAGGGCGGGCCGATGTCATCCTCCTGACGTATGGGTCGACAGCGCGCAGCGACCTGCGGGCCGGGCTGCGCACTGCCAACCTCGACTGGGGCTCCCGCGGTCCCCAGCAGTGGGAGGCCCCCTACGGGATCACCTTGATCTCCAAGTACGCCATGGCGGCCCGCCGCCACATGCAGCAGTACGGCACCACCCTCGAGCAACTGGCGGAGATCGCGGTGTCGGCCCGCTACAACGCCGGCCTCAACCCCGACGCCCAGGCCCAGGCTCCGCTCACCATCGAGGAGGTGCTGGGCAGCCGCCTGATCGCCGATCCCTTCACCGCCCTGCAGTGCTGCCTCCGCTCCGACGGAGGCGCGGCCGCGGTGCTGGTCGCCGAAGACCGGGTGGCCGACCTCCCGGGGCCGCCGGTGTGGGTGCTGGGAGCCGGCGAGCACGCCTCGCACGTCTCGATGGGCCAATGGGAGGACTTCACCACCGGCCCGGCGCAGGTGTCGGGGCAGCTGGCGTTCGAGCGGGCCGGCGTGACCCCCGCCGACATCGACGTCTGCCAGCTTTACGACGCCTTCACCTACATGCTCCTGATCACCTTGGAGGACCTCGGGTTCTGCCCCAAAGGCGAAGGCGGCCCGTTCGTGGAGGACGGCAAGCTCCGGGTGGGTGGTTCGTTGCCGACCAACACCGACGGGGGCGGGCTCAGCTCCTGCCATCCCGGCCAACGCGGCCTCTTTCTCATCGTGGAAGCGGTGCGCCAGCTGCGCGGCGAAGCCGGGCCCCGGCAGATCCCCGACGCCCGCCTGGCCTGCGTGAGCGGCACGGGCGGGTGGTTCTGCAGCAGCGGCACCATGATCCTCGGGACCGACTAGGCGGGTGGCCCAACCGCCGCTCCGCGGGAGCTTCGCCACCCTGGCCGAGGTGATCGAGGCCGCCGCCGGCCAGTTCGCCGACGTGCCCGCCTACGTCGAGGACGGGCGCCGGGTGACCTTCGGCGAGTGGTTGGGCGCTGCCGACGGCGTAGCCGCAGCGCTGGTCGACCGAGGAGTCCGGCCCGGCGAGGTGGTGGCCATCATGCTGCCGCCGTCGATCGACTACGCCGTGGTCCTGGCTGCCGCCGGCCTGATGGGCGGGGTGGGCACCGGGCTCAACATTCGGCTGGGGCCCCGCGAGGTGGCCGCCATCGTCGAGCGGGGCCAGCCGGTCCTGGCGGTGGTCCCCCGGGGGCCGCGGCCGGCCGGCCTGCCTCCCGGCCTGACCACCCTCGACCCCGACGAGCTGGCCGCGGCCACCGCCGGGCCCCGGCTCGGCGCCCGCCGCCACCGCGGGAAGGCCAGCGACCCGGCGGTCATCGTCTGGACCAGCGGTACGACCGGGCTGCCCAAGGGGGCGTGGTTCGACCACGACAACCTGCGGGCCGCGGTGGCGACCGCCGGCGTCATGACGGCGCCGTTCGACCGCCGGCTGGTCTCAACCCCGTTCGCCCATGCCGGCTATATGGTCAAGATGTGGGAGCAGCTGGCCTGGGGCACCACGGTGGTGATCAGCCCCACCCCGTGGCGGGCCGCCGACATGCTCCGCCTGCTCGTTGACGAGCGCATCACCGTGGCCGGCGGGGCGCCGGCGCAGTGGGAGAAGCTGCTGGAGCAGCCCGGACTGGACGGCGCCGACCTGCGGGCGTTGCGGCTGGGCGTGGCGGCCACCGCCCCGGCGCCCCCGGAGCTGGTGGCGCGGGTGGTCGAGCGGTGCGGCTGCCCGCTCGTCGTCCGCTACGCCATGACCGAGTCGCCCTCGATCACCGGCACCGATACGGGCGACCCGCCCGAGGTGCTGTACCGGACCGTCGGCCGGCCCCAAGCCGGCATCGAGGTCGACATACGCGACGAGCACGGCGGCCCGGTGCCCCGCGGGCTGGTGGGGCGCATCCACGTGCGGGGCGGGTGCGTGATGCGGGGGTACTGGCGGGAGTCGGAGCTGACCGCGGAGGTCCTCGACGCCGAGGGGTGGCTGCGCAGCAGCGATCTGGGCCACATCGACGCCGACGGCAACCTGGTGTTGGCGGGCCGGGCCGGCGACATGTACATCCGGGGCGGCTACAACGTGCACCCGTTGCCGGTCGAGAACGTGCTGGCCGAACACCCGGCCGTCGCCCAGGCTGCCGTCGTCGGGACCCCGGCCCGGGTGCTCGGCGAGATCGGCGTCGCCTATGTGGTGCCGGCGCCGGGAGCCGAGCCGCCGACCCTGGCTGAGCTACGGGCCTGGTGCCAAGAGCGGCTGGCGGACTACAAGGCGCCCGACCGGCTGGAGCTGGTCGAGTCCTTGCCGCTCACCTCGATGATGAAGGTCGACAAGGCCGCCCTCCGCCAGATGAGCTAACCGCCGAGGCCGCTAACCGCCGAGGCCGCTAACCGGGGAGCGTCAGGCCCGGGGCCCGGGTGCGGAAGAGCTCGGTGTCCATGCGCCGGCCCAGTTTGGTGGCGTCCCAGTACGCCCCGCCGTTGTCGATGGTGACCGCTTCGGTCCAGCCCTGCATCAGGTGGATCTGGGTGCGCATAGCCCGGATGCACTGCCCGCTCACGTGGGCGGCCTGGTCACTGGCCAGCCAGGCCACCACCGGCGAGCTCATCGCCGGGTTGAGGGGATCGAAGCCGTCGGGGTCGTACTCGTCGGGCTCTTTGGCGGTGTCCACGCCGCTCACTCCGGCCGATAGGCGGGTGACCGCGCCGGGCCCGATGGCGTTGACGGTCACGCCGATGCTGGCCAGCTCGACGCTGAGGGTGAGGGTCAGGCCCATGATGGCGGCCTTGGCCGTGGCGTAGTTGGACTGCCCGAAGTTGCCGAGGAGCCCGGCGCCCGAAACGGTGTTGACGAGCCGCCCGCCGACTGGACCGCCCTGCTGCTTGGATTGGTCGCGCCAATGCCGGGCTGCGGCCCGCGACACCAGCCAGGTGCCGCGTATGTGCACCCGCATGACCAGGTCGAAGTCGTCAACTTCCATATTCCACACCGCTCGGTCCCGGACGATGCCGGCGTTGTTGACCACGATGTCGAGCCGGCCCCACGTCTCGATGCCCGCAGCCACCATGGCCGCGGCTTGGGCTTCGTCGCCGACGTCGCCGTAGTCGGCAATGGCCTCGCCGCCGGCCTCGTGGATGATCTCCACCACGCGGTCGGCGTCCTGGCCGCGGCCCTCGCCGGCGGCGGTGCTACCCAGGTCGTTGACGACCACCTTGGCGCCCTGCTTGGCCAGTTCGAGGGCGTGGCCCCGACCGATGCCGTGCCCCGAGCCTGTCACGAGCGCGACCTTGCCATCGAGCAATCCCATAGATGCGCCTCCTGGTCCGGTGGGGACGGTAGACCATGCCACGGCGGCGGTCGAGGTCGCCAGTGGCTCGTGCCGCGGCAGAGGCTCAGAGGCGCTCGGCCCAGGCGGCGAGGGCGTCGAGCGCCTCGCCCAGGATCTCCGGCTGGCCTTCGAAGTAGTGGGTCCCGCCCTTGAACTGGGCCAGCACCCGGTCGGTCGACTGGCCGGCCGCCTGGTACATCTGCTCGGCCATCTGGGGCACGACCACCGGGTCGGCGGTGCCGACGCCGACCCACACCGGGGCGGTGATCTCCGGCAGCCAGCGCAGCGAGTCCCCCAAGGTGTGGTCGATGGACCACTGGTTCAGCCAGGAGCGCAGGGTCACGCACCGGCCGATGCCGGCGGGCAGGTAGTTGGCCACCGCGGGCGGGCCCCAGAGCGACACCCCGACCTCCCGGTCGCTCGGGTCGATGTTGCCGTCGAGGAAGCGGAGATCGGCAGTGGTGCCCTGGACCGTGAACGCCAGGTCCTCGAGGCCATCCGGGAAGTGGTCGGGCGACGCGATGCTGTGCAGCATGCCCTCGGCCCACGTCGAGATCCTCCGGTTGCGGGCCATTTGCGCCTGGCGGTAGCGCTCGATGAACTCAGCGGAGAACGGCGGACCGTGGCGCCGGTCGTGCATGTCGAGCGAGGCGTCCCGCTCGAAGGGCTGGTGCTCGTCGACGATGGCCGGGTCGATCCACTCCACGCACAGCCGGGCGCGGGACGGGTGGGCGTTGAACATGGCGATGCCGTCGGCGGGGCCCAAGCCCGCGGCCGTCAGGTCCGGACCGCCACCGGGCGGCGCCGTCACGGTCGGGTTGACCGCCTGGGCCTGGTAGTAGGGAACGATCGAGGCCCCGCCCGAGTTACCGACGAGGGCGACCTTCTGGTAGCCGAGGTGGAGGAGGTGGGCGACCATGGCCCCCATGTCGAGGAGGCAGTTCTCCATGATGAGACTGGTGTCGTTGCCGACGTAGCGGGTGGTGAGGCCGACGGCCCCGAACCCGCGCTCCGCCAAACCGGGTAGGGCGTAGTGGCCGAGGAAGTTGGCGGTGGGATGGCACCACACGATGGCCGTGGTGGGCCGGCTGCCGGCCAGTTTGACCTCGCTGGCCCACACCGTGCGAGCCATGCGGGCCACGCCCGAGTAGATCTCGACCTTGGCGTGAGCCTCCTGGGGGGCGGCGAGCAGTTGCCGGTCCAGCTCGGTCATGTGGTCCTCCTGGGAACGGCCACGCCGCGGTGGGCGAGGTAGTCGGGTGAGAGCTCCGGAACGGGGAGGCCCAGGCGGCGGGCGAGCATCTGGGTCACGGTGTTGTCGTGCCCCATCCGGGTGGTCTCGGGGGCCAAGCCCCGGGCCACCCGGGCGTCGGCCTGGCGGATGAGGGTGGTGGCCATGAAGAACTCGTCCATGATGTCGAAGAACGCCAGGTCGCGGAGCCGGCGTCCCGACCGGGCTTCGTAGCGGGAGATGGTCGTGTCCCGGTCGGGCCAGCCGGGGAGGCGGGCGATGCTGACCGCGTCGGTTTGGAACTCGTCGAAGAACAGCCAGTGGGCCACGTCGCGCTCCGCGCACCCGACCGTCGCCGTCTCCCAATCGATGGCGGCGGCCACGGAGTGGTCGTCACGGAAGATCATGTTCCCGACCCGGGGGTCGCCCCAGAGCAGCACCGGCTCGTCGGTCTCGAGCCCCGCGGCACCACGGATGAGATGCTCGGCGGCGGCGTCGGTGATCGGGAACTCCCGGCCTGCGGCGCTCCACCGGTACCACTCGGTGAGGGCAGCCACGGACGCTTCCAGCGAGCTTCCTGACGGATCGTTGTCGAGGAGAAAGACGTGGGTGGCGCGCCAGTCGACCTCATGCACGGCAATGAGCACGTCGAGGGCGGAGGCCCACAACCGGTCGCGCTCGCCGGCCGTCAACTCGGGCAGCCAGCCGACGGTGTGGATGGACGGCTTGCCGAGCGGTACCCGGCCGGACACCCGCTCCATGACGAAGAAGGGCGCGCCCAGCACCGAGGCGTCCGACTCCGTCCACCGCACCGCCGGGACGGGGACGCGGCTGGCGGCCAAGCCTTGCAGCACGCGCGCCTCGCGCAGCACGTCCGGGCGGCGAAAGATGGCGGTCCCGCCCGCCTGGCGCCGGACGACCAGGTGCTGCGCCTGACCGTCGGCGATGGCGTCGCAGAGGATGGTGTCATTGGACTGCCCGGCCGCCGGGCGCTCGAGCCCGGCGATGCTGACGTCGCTCGCCCCGAGCCGATCGGCCAGCCAGGCCGTCAACGGTCCGGCCAGGTCGTCGACCGTGGCGGCGGTCACGGGCCCGCCGCGAATCGATCCACCAGCGGGCCCAGGTGCTCGGCGGTGGTGCCGTGCAGTATCAGCTCGTCGGCGCCGGCGTCGACATATTCGTGCAACCGTTTGGCGCAGTCATCGGCCGAGCCCGTAGCCGACGACGAGGGCAGCCATTCCTCCGGCAGGCTCCGGCTCACCTCCACCAGCTCCGGGCGGGTCAGGGCCTTGTCAGCCTGCTGGTCGCCGAGCGCCACCAGCGTCGGGTGGCTCCGGTAGCGGGCCAGGTCGTCCGGGTCCCAGCCGTTGGCCGCCACCAGGGCGTCGCCCAGCCCGGGCACCTGGAAGTAGCCGGCCGCCCGGGCTCGCACGGCCAACTCGGTGTCCTCGGCGGAACGGTCGGGCGCCACCACCACGGTGGCGTAGCACCGCGAGGCGACCGGATCCCGGTTGGCGGCGGCCGCCGCGTCGCGGACCGCCCGCACCCCACGACCCACCGCGTCCGCCGTCAGGAACGGATGCAGGATCACGCCGTCAAAGGCGTGCCCGGCGAGTTCCAGGGTCTTCGGTCCGACCGCGGCGAGCAGCACCGGCGGGGGTGGTCGGTCGGTCCGTTGCGCCAGCCGCAGCCGGGGGAACCGGCCGGCCGGCCCGTCGTAGTCGACGGTTTCCCCCGCCCACAGCCGCCGGAGGATGCCGGCGGTGTCGCCCAGCGAGGCGAGGGTTGGCGCCGGGGCGCCGTAGTTGCGCCAGCGCCACATGGCCGACCGCCCAATGCCGAGCAGGAACCGGTCGCCGGACAGGGCCTGCAGGGTCTGGCCCATCGACGCCAGCACCATGGGGTGGCGCAGCCCGGTGTGGGTCACGCCCGCCCCGATCCGCACCCGGCTGGTCGCCTGGCTGAGGGCCCCGGCCAGGGATGGCAGATCCTTGGTGTCGTAGCGCTCGCCGATCCACACCGTGCCGAGACCGGCGGCCTCGGCGTGGCGGGCCTGGTCCAGCGCCGGGCGCGGGTCCGGCACGCCTCCAGGCAGCACGTAACTCCCGAGCAGGGTGGCGTTCCGGCCGGTCATCACGCGAACCGTAACGCAGTTGGGCTGGTAGAAACACGGCGGTGAATGTAGGGCAGCTGCTGACGGTGACGGCCCGACGGTTCCCCGACCATCCGGCGATCACCTACGGCCAATGGACGCTCACCTACGCCGAGCTCGACCGACGCACCAACGCCCTCGCCCACGGACTCGGCGCGGCCGGCCTCGTCAAGGGCGACCGCGTCGGGGTGCTCATGCGCAACCGGCCCGAGCTGCTGGAAGCCATGTTCGCCTGCTTCAAGGCCGGTTACGGCCTGGTGCCGCTCAACAGCCGGTTTACGTCTGAGGAGGTGGCCTTCCACGTCCAGGACTCGGGCGCGGCGGCCGTCCTCACCGACGGCGACGGCGTGCCCGTGGTGACCGGTGCCGGCCTGGACGGGGTCACCGTGGTGGCGGCCGGCGGGCGCGATTTGTCAGGTGGGGTGCTCGACCACGAGGCCGTCATCGAGGGCGGCGACCCGTCCCCGGCCGTGGTCGGGGTGGACCGGGACGACCTGGCCTGGCTGTTCTACACGTCGGGCACCACCGGACGACCGAAGGGGGCGATGCTGACCCACGGGAACCTGGGGTTCGTCACCGCCTCGTGGCTGGCCGACCTGACAGCCCTAGACGAGCGCGACGTCACCCTGCACGCCGCCCCGCTGAGCCACGGGGCCGGGTTCCACGCCGTGGCCGCCATCGCCCGCGGTGCCCATCAGCTCCTCCCCACCGACACCCGGTTCGATCCGGCCGCCATCCTCGACTTGCTGGCCCGGGCGCGGGTCACCAACACCTGGCTGGTACCGACCCAGATCGTCATGCTCATCGATACCCTCGCCGGCGCTCGCCCCGAGTTACCGGCCCTCCGCCACGTCGTCTACGGCGGGGCCCCGTTCGCCCCGGCGGACCTCCGTGAGGCCCTCCATCTGTTCGGGCCGGTCTTTGTCCAGCTGTTCAGGCAGGGTGAGACCCCGATGACCGCCACCGTGCTCAGCGGCCGCGACCACGCCGCGGCCCTGGCCGGCGACCGCCCCGAACGGCTGGCGTCGGCCGGTGTGGCCCGCCCCGGCACCGACGTCCGCATCCTCGGCGACGACGACGTCGAGCTCGATCCAGGCCAGATCGGCGAGGTGTGCGTCCGCGGCGGGGCGGTCATGCTCGGCTACTGGAACCGGCCCGAAGCCACCGCCGAGACGCTCCGGAACGGCTGGCTGCACACCGGCGACCTGGGCCGCATGGACGAGCACGGGTACGTGTACCTGCTCGACCGGGCCAAGGACCTGATCATCAGCGGCGGGTCCAACGTCTACGCCGTGGAGGTGGAGGCGGCCCTGGCCGATCACCCCGACGTGTACGAGGTGGCAGTTGTGGGCGTGGCCGACCGGACCTGGGGCGAGATCGTGACTGCGGTGGTGGTGCCGCGTGCGGGCGCCGATGCGGACGAGCTTCCGGGGCGGCTGTCGGCCCACTGCGCCACCTCGCTGGCCGGGTATAAGCGACCCCGTCGCTTCGTGGTGCGCGACAGCCTGCCGCGCAACGCCTACGGCAAGGTCCTCAAGCGGGATCTTCGGGAGGAGCTGGCCGGGGCCTGACCGCTACTTCTTCAGGTGGTCCAGGCCGAGGAGGTCGATGGCGTTGCCACGCAGGATGCGGTGCACCACGTCGTCGGGGAGCCCGGTCGTCAGCTTCGTCATGATCTGCTTGGTATCCGGCCACGACGAGTCGGAGTGCGGGTAGTCCGTCTCGGCGGTGACGTTGGCCACGCCGACCTCGTCGAGCGACTTGAGGCCGTGCGGATCGTTGATGAAGCA
>DASXZS010000180.1:0-5692 GCA_036501785.1 Acidimicrobiales bacterium
GACTGGTGAGCGCCTTCACCACCGACCGGCGGGCCCGCGCCCCAGCGCGGACCCACCAAGCGGTCACCAGGATTAGCACGGTGAGCAAAATCTCTACCGCGACCAGCGCGGCCACAGGCACGTTTACCTTCTCCCGCCTGACCCCATGCCCCCGCCCGGCGACTAGGTGGCGATTCTCGACGCCGCGCCCGCGACGGGGCGGGCCGGTCGGATCACCCTTCCACCGAGGCGTCGGCATCGGGCAGCCCCGAGGCCGGCTCGACGGGCGGCAGGTTGCCGGCGGGCGACAAGCGACGCTCCACCCAGGTCGACGCCTCCTCGATCGACTGCAGGAGGTGGTGGTGGTCCGACTCGATCCTGCGGATACCATCGCGGATCTGGGCCACGCTTTCGGCCGCGAATTGATCGAGGGCGCCCTTCAGCTCAGCGCGGACCCGGTCGCCCTGCCGCAGTATCTCGGCCTCCGCTTCGTCGCGCCGGCGGCGCTCGTCCTCTTCGGCCACCAGCCGGGCCCGGGCAAACTCCTGCTCCAGGTCGCGGCGCCGGCGATCGTCGTCTTCGCGCTCCTTGGTTCGGATGCGCCGGGCCTCGTCCTCCGCCTCGGTCTGGAGGCGATTGGCAGCCGCCTCGGCTTCGGCGAGGATCCGGGCTGCGTCCTCCTCGGCCCGCTGCGCCATTTCCAGGGCCGCGTCGTGGGCGGCCCGGAGCACCGCCGCGACCTCCATACCGGTCGAGTGGTACGAGTCATCGGGCGCCTCGGCCCTCGTGTCCGGCCGGTCGGAAGTTTCGTCGTCGACCATCAGCATGTGATCCTCTCCATAGGTCGTCATCGGTCAGCGACGAGATCGCCGACGGGTACTACTGGGCAGTAACCCCGCAAATCCGGCTCATCGAGCTGGAGGAGCCGGTGAATGCCAGGTTCTTCCAAAATGCTGGCTACCCGCTCCGCGGTGTGGCCGTCGCCGTAAGGGCACGGCAGGGCCGCAACCAGCCGTTGCATCTCCGGTTCGGCCAGACGATCCGCCTCCGCGAGCGCCATCGCCGGGTCGAGCCCAACCAAGGTGGCGGCACCAATGGCGACACCCTCCCATCGCGGCGTAGAGCGGCGGAGAACCACTACCGGGATCCCCAGCCAGGATGCTTCCTCCTGCAATCCGCCGGAGTCAGTCACTACCAACCGGGACCTGACCATGAGCTCGAGCATCTCTCGGTACGGCAACGGCGCGATGATGTGGACGCCGGCTGCCTCGAGTCGAGGCCGGAGTCCGGCCTCGTCGAGTCGGACACCGGTTCGGGGGTGGAGCGGGAACGTCACCGGCCCCATCCGCTCGGCCAGGCTGCAGACGATTCCGACCAGCGCTTCGAGCCGCTCGGGCACGTCGACATTCGTGCGCCGGTGGGCGGTAACGACCACGCCGCTGCGTTGTTCGAACGGTCGGCGCTCGATCCCGAGTCCCTCGAGCACATCCACGATGGGGTTGCCGACCACCCGGACCCGGTTCGGGTCGACGCCCTCCTCCAACAGGAACTCCTGGGCCACCTCGGTAGGGGGCAGGTGCAACGAGCTGCAGGCCGCCGCCACCCGGCGATTGACCTCCTCCATCGAGGTGGGGTTGAGCGACCGCAACCCCGCTTCCAGATGGACGACCGGGACTCCATAGCGGCGGGCGGCCAGGCAGAACACCGGTACGGTGTCGGTGTCGCCGAGCACCAAGACGATGTCGGGGCGGGGGTGGTGCTGGGAGAGCTCCTCCTCGGCCCGGGTGAGCAGTCCGCCGAGACGGCTGTCGCGGTCGCCTGCCGGTGGCCAACGCTCATCAGGCATGAGACCGAGGCCCTCGAAGAACACCTCGGCCAGTTCGGAGTCGTAGTGCTGGCCCGTGGCCACCACCCGCACGTCGAATCCGCGGTCGCGGAGCACCCGCACCACGGGCGTAAGCTTGATGATCTCCGGCCGGGTCCCCAGCGGCACCAACACCCTCATCCTGTTATCTCCGTTTCCGCGTCGGTGCAACTTGGAACGCGTCAGCCGCGCTGAACTCACCCCGACAATCGCCCGAACCCAACCGCTTGCCCACGGGAGTGAACCACCCTGAGTGTAAATTATAGAGACCACCGATAGCAAGTGTCCTAAAAATACTACTCTTCGTGGCCGTACGGCGACCCACACCGCTGGCGCCGGAGGGTGCGAGCGCCGGTCGACCCAGCACCACCTGGACCCGAAAGAACAAACGTAGCAGCTACTACTATCCTCTGACTTAGGTCGGTACATTGGCGGGACACCCGCCGGCGGCTCTGCGTGCCGGACCCACCCGGGACCCAGGAGGTCGCCGCCGCCGTGCCCGTTGCCAGGAAGGCCGCCGCCAGTCGGGCCGCACTGATCGACGCCGCGGTCGACAGCCTGGTCGCGCTCGGCTACCGGGGGACCACCACCACGGCAGTCTGCGAACGAGCCGGTGTCACATCCGGCGCCCTGTTCGGTCAGTTCCACAACAAGGAGGCCCTGCTCGCGGCGGCCGAGGATCAGCTCATCATGGTGGCCAGCGCCGAGATCGCCGCCGAGCTGACCTCGTTGGGGAACCACCCGGCGGCCAGCGCGGAGCGAGGGTTGGGCGCGCTCGTCGATCGACTCGAAGCGGCCTACGTGCGGCCGATGCCCGCCGCCTTGGCCGAATTGTGGGTCATCGCTCGCACCGACCGGCGGCTGGCCCGGGCCCTGCACGAGGCCGACGGGCGCATCCTGGCCCTGGTGCAAGCGGCGCTCGGCCGGCTCGTTCCCCGGCTGGCGACCGATACCGCTGTCGTCGACGTCGTCCGCTTCGTCCACGCCGCGGCCCGGACGAAGGCAGCCTGGACCCTGCTGGCCGCCGGCGGTACCGGCGGCGGGGATCCGACGGGGCGGGGCTACCGGTTCGACCGGGCCATCAGCAGTCTGGCCAGCGGCCTGGGAGAAGAGACGCCGGTACCCCGACCGATCCTCACCCCGGCCCAGGCCTTGGTGGCCACCCTGCGGGCCGGCCTCGTTGGCGCTCGATCGCCGACTGACGACCCCTTTCACCCCGTCGACTTCGGCCGCCCGGCGGCGCCCTCCGTCAGCTGAGGCCGGCTGCCGGCGAGGGGGGCGGGGACACGGGGAAGTCGCGTTCGGTCTGGCGGATACGTCGAATCAGCAGCGGTGCGGCCACGACGAACACCGCCAGTTGGAGGCCGCCCGCGGCGCGGAACGCGCCCCGTAAGCCAATGGCGCTGGTCAGCACCCCCCCGGTGATGGCGCCGAGGGGGATCAGTCCGTACAGGAGCAGGCGGAAGGCGCTGCCGACTCTTCCGAGCAGCTCGGCCGGGATCACCCGCTGGCGCAGCGTGAGGGTGGTGACGTTGCCGACTGCGACCGCCACCGCCTCGAGGCCCAGGACGAAGGTCGCCGTGACTGGCTCCCCGGTGACCGACAGGAGCAGGTAGGCGGCCCCGGAGACGACGGCTGCGGCAATGATGCAGCGAGCGGGGCCCAGCCAGGCATGGATGCGTCCGGCGGCGAGGGATCCGATGATGTTGCCCGCGGATGCGCCGGCGAAAAAGAGGCCATAGCCGACATGGCTCAGATGGAGCTGGCGGGTCCCGTACAGCACCAGCTCGGCGAAGATCATGGCCTGGCAGAACGCCAGTGACGCCACCACCAGCGCCAGCACCCGGAGGAGCCGGTGCCCGAAGAACCACCGGAGGCCGTCGCGAACATCGGACAGAAAGGGTGGTTGGTGGGCGCGGGGCTTCCCTTTGGGTAGGGCGGTGCGGACTAGGAGCCCGCTGGCGACGAAGGAGGCCGCGTCGGCGAGGAACGGCAACGACCGGGCCGCCGAGAACGCCAGCCCGGCCATGGCCGGACCGACGAATTGTGACCCGGTGACATCCGCCGTGGCCAGATAACCATTGGCGTGCGGCAGGTCTGCCTCGGCCACCATCCCCGGGAGCGCGGCCTGGGCCGCCACGCTGAAAGCCATGTCCCCGGCTCCGAGAAGGAACACGGTCGCATAGAGCGCCGGCAAGCTGTCCGCGCCCGCCAGCACCGAGGCTCCGAAGCCGACCAGGGCCAGCGTCCGGACCGCGTTGACTGCCACCACCAGGCGCCGGCGGTCGATCCGATCGACCAGGGCGCCGGCCGGCACCGAGAACAGCAACGCCGGCAGGCGACCAGCGACGGTCACGCCCGCGATGAGGAGCGGGTCGGACGTCACCGTCAACGCCAACAAGGGAAATCCCACCAGCACCAGCCCGTCGCCGAGTGACGAGACGCCGGCGGCCGCGAACAGCCGCCAGAAGGCCCCCCCGAGACCGCGCCAAGCTCCCGGGTGCGAGCCAGTCTCGGACGGCTGGGGTAACGGGTCGGCCGTCGCCGCTAGTTGCCTTCCTTGCGAGCCCGCACGATCAGGGTGCGGGGTACGAAGGAGAAGGTGTCCCGCCAGGCGTGGCTGTGGTGCCCGCCGGAGAGCGGCTCCGGCTCGAGGATCAGGTCGACCCGGTAGCTGGCCCGGGCCAAGCCCATGTACAGCTCGGCGAAGGTGTGGTGGTAGGCGGTGAACGGTATGCCGCCCCACTCGAAGTCGATCGGCGCCCGGTCGAAGTACGAGCGGCGGACCAGCAGGGGCGGATCGGCGTCGTCGTCGAACATGTCGTAGGCCGGGTGGGTCAGGCTGAAGACCAGCGGGGCTCCCACCTTGAGCACCCGGTGGACCTGGCGGAACACCCGGTTGAGGTCCTCCACGTAGCCGAAGGCGTAGGCGGAGAAGACCAGGTCGATGGAGTCGGCGCGCAGAAACGCCAGATCAGCGAGGTCCCCCTGCCGCAGCTCGACCCGGACCTCTTCCTGCTCGCAGAGCCCCCGGGCGTGGGCGAGCTGGACGGCCGAGAAGTCGACGCCGATCGCGGTGGCCCCCTGCTTGGCGAAGGCGATGGAGCACTGGGCCCCCCCGCAGCCCAGCTCCAGCACCTTCTTGCCTTTCAGGTCGCCGAGCAGCCGCAGCTCGGCTTCGGTGGGGATATCCGGCCCGTAGTGGGCGACCCTGGTCGACAGCTGGGCCGCGTCCTGGTAGGCGGCGGAGTGGCGGTCCCATGCCGCGGCAATGTCAGTTGGCACGCTGACATCCTGCCGCAGCCGCCAGGGAGCCGGGGACCGAGGTGGAGGTGGCCGAGCGGCCCGCTGACGTCAGCCGGCGGCGAACTCCTCCACCAACCGATGGGCCTCGTCGTCGTGGTACTGGACGGGCGGCGACTTCATGAAGTACGCCGACGGCCCGAGCAGGGGACCGCCGATGCCTCGATCGGCCGCCAGCTTGGCGCACCGCAGGGCGTCGATGATGACGCCGGCCGAGTTGGGGGAGTCCCACACCTCCAGCTTCAGCTCGACATTGAGAGGGACGTCTCCGAAGTTGCGGCCCTCGAGGCGGATGTACGCCCACTTGCGGTCATCGAGCCACGGGACGTGGTCGGACGGGCCGATGTGCACGTCGTCGGCCTCGATGCCGTTGTCGATCTGGCTGGTGACCGACTGGGTCTTGGAGATCTTCTTGGACTCCAGCCGCTCCCGCTCCAGCATGTTCTTGAAGTCCATGTTGCCGCCCACGTTGAGCTGGTAGGTCCGGTCCAGGACCAGCCCCCGGTCCTCGAACAGCCGGGCCAGGATGCGGTGCACGATGGTGGC
>DASXZS010000181.1:0-4058 GCA_036501785.1 Acidimicrobiales bacterium
CGAGCAGGCCATCTCCGACGCCGGGCTGACCAAGTCCAAGATCGACCACGTGGTGCTCGTCGGCGGGTCCACCCGGATGCCCGCCATCCAGGAACTGGTGCACACCATGACCGGGAGCGAGCCCCACAAGGGGGTCAACCCTGACGAGGTCGTCGCCGTCGGCGCCGCCATCCAGGCGGGCGTGCTCAAGGGCGAGGTCAAGGATGTCCTGCTGCTCGACGTCACCCCCCTGTCGCTCGGTATCGAGACCAAGGGCGGCGTCATGACCAAGCTGATCGAGCGCAACACCACCATCCCGACGCGTCGTTCCGAGGTGTTCACCACCGCCGAGGACGGCCAGCCCTCCGTGGAGATCCACGTGCTGCAGGGCGAGCGCGAGATGGCCATGTACAACAAGACGCTCGGTAAGTTCCAGCTGGTCGACCTGCCGCCGGCCCCGCGCGGCGTGCCGCAGATCGAGGTCACCTTCGACATCGACGCCAATGGCATCGTGCACGTGGCGGCCAAGGATCGGGCCACCGGCAAGGAGCAGTCGATGACCATCACCGGCCAGTCCTCGCTCGGTAAGGAGGACATCGACCGCATGGTCCGCGACGCCGAGGCCCACGCCGAGGACGACCGCCGCCGCAAGGAGGAGGCCGAGGTCCGCAACCAGGCGGACAGCCTCGTCTACCAGACCGAGAAGATGCTCAAGGAGCAGGCCGCGTCCTTCTCCGGCGACCAGAAGGCCGCGGTGGAGACGGATCTCGGCACCCTCAAGGAGGCCCTCGGCGGCAACGACACCGAGGCCATCAAGACCGCCACCGAGAAGCTCGCGGTCGGCGTGCAGGAGCTCGGCAAGCAGCTGTACGAGCAGGCCGGGGCCGCTGCAGGCGGGTCCGACGGCACGGGCTCGGCGGCGGGCGGCGCCGGCGGCGCGGATGGCGGCGCGGCTGGCGGGCCCTCGGGCGCCGGGAGTGACGACGAGGTTGTCGACGCCGAGATCGTGGACGAGGGCCACGGCGCATGACGGACTGGTCCTCAGACTCGTCGCGGTCTCCGGTCGGTGAGTCCGCCGACGGACCCGCCGATCGCGGGGAACGCTCGCGTGGCTCGACGTCGGAGCCTCTCCGATCCGACGCTTCGACGGAGCCGGACGCCGAGCCGGACGCCGAGTCGGCTGTCAGTTCACCGCCGGAGGCAGGGCCGTCAGCCGATCGGATTCCGGACGCCGGCGAGTTGGAACCCGACCTGCTCGGCGAGCTGTCGCGGGAGCGGGACGAGTACCGCGATGCCCTTATCCGCCTCCAGGCGGACTTCGAGAACTACAAGAAGCGCATGATCAAACAGCAAACCGACCATCTCGAGCGAGCCGCCGAACTGCTGGTGGACAAGCTCCTCCCCGTGCTGGACACGGCTGACCTGGCCCTGGCCCACGGCGGGGGCGAGGACGTCAAGCAGGTGGTGGGCGCCCTCTCCAGCGTGCTGGAGCGGGAAGGCCTGGAGCGCATCGATCCCAACGGCGGCCCGTTCGACCCGACGTTGCACGATGCCGTGGCCCACGAGCCCGATGACAGTGACGGCGGCCCGGAGGTCGCCGAGGTGCTGCGTGCCGGCTACCGCTGGAAGGGAAGGGTCCTGCGCCCGGCGATGGTCAAAGTAAGGGGGTGACCACTCATGGCACCCCAGCGTGAGTGGTTCGAAAAGGACTACTACAAGGTGTTGGGGGTGTCCGACACCGCCAACGACAAAGAGATCGCCCGGGCCTACCGCAAGCTCGCCAAGCAGTACCACCCGGACGCCAATCCGGGGTCCGAGGATCGGTTCAAGGAGATCTCCGCCGCCTATGACGTGCTCGGCGACGAGGCCCGCCGTAAGGAGTACGACGACGTGCGCCGGCTGGGCCCCGCCGGGAACCCGTTCGCGGGCGCCGGCGGCCGGGCCGGCCCTGGCGGCTTCACCGGGGGCTTCCGGGTCGACGACCTCGGCGACCTACTGGGCAACATCTTCGGGCGGGGCGGTCGCGGCGGCCGGGCCGGAGGAAGCCGGGCCGGCACCACCATGGGCGCCCAGCGCGGGCAGGACCTGGAGACCAGCCTGCACCTGTCGTTCCTCGACGCGGTCAACGGCATCACCACCACCGTCAACGTCACCTCGGAGGCGGTCTGCCACACCTGTGGCGGAAGCGGCGCCGCGCCCGGGACCGCGCCCGTGGTGTGCCCGGTGTGCGGCGGGCAGGGGGTCATCAACGACAACCAGGGCCTGTTCTCGTTCAGCCAGCCCTGCCAGGCCTGCGCCGGCACTGGGATGCGCGTCGAGCACCCCTGCCCGACCTGCCATGGCCTGGGGGTGGAGCACCGGGCCCGTCAGGTCAAAGTCCGCATCCCGGCCGGGGTCGAAGACGGGCAGCGGATCCGGGTCAAAGGGCGCGGCGGCGCCGGACGCGGTGGCGGCCCGCCAGGCGACCTCTACGTG
This sequence comes from Acidimicrobiales bacterium, assembly GCA_036501785.1. Classification (GTDB taxonomy): domain Bacteria; phylum Actinomycetota; class Acidimicrobiia; order Acidimicrobiales; family Palsa-688; genus PALSA-693. Next base: position 2,455 of record DASXZS010000181.1, read on the forward strand.
GTGGTGCACACCGACCGCCACCCGGTGTTCGGCCGCCGGGGCAAGGACCTCACCGTCACCGTGCCGGTGAGCTTCCCCGAGGCCGCCCTCGGAGCCAACGTGAAGGTGCCCACCCTGGACGGTCCGGTGACGGTCAAGGTGCCGCCCGGCAGCAAGTCCGGCCGAACGTTGCGGGTCCGGGGCCGGGGCGTGCCCGCCTCGTCGGGGGTCGGCGACCTGCTGGCCACCATCGAGGTGGCAGTGCCGGACCAGCTGAGCGACGAGGCCCGAGAGTCCGTCGAGACCCTCGGCTCGCTCCTCGATGGCGACGCCCTACGATCAGACCGATGGGGTGAGCGATGATCGATCGACCCAACAGCCCGGCCACTCGCGCCGTCTATGTGATCTCGGTCGCCGCTGAGCTAGCCGGCGTCCACCCCCAGACGCTGCGCATCTATGAGCGCAAGGGTCTGCTCGATCCGGCCCGCACGGTGGGCGGCAGCCGCCGCTACAGCGAGCGGGACATCGCCCAACTGCGACGCATCCAGGATCTGACCACTGCCGGCCTCAACCTGGAGGGCGTCCGGCGGGTCATCGAGCTGGAAACCGAAGTGCACCGGTTGCGGGTCGAGCTGGAAGAGGCCCGCCGCCAGGCCGCCGCCGACGTCGAGCGGACGCACCGCCACTACCGCCGGGAGCTGGTGCCGGTGAAAAATTCCCCGGCTCGCTGGCTGCCCGGACCACGCCGGTAACCGGCGACGGTGCCACAAAGTTGATACACTGGTACTCAAGTTTCCTCTATTAGCAAGAAGAGAAAGTAGCTCGTCGTGGCGCTCGATCCCAACCGATGGACCGCAAAAACCCAGGAGGCGTTCCGGGCCGCCGCCGAGGCGGCGAAGGAGCGCAGCAACCCCGAAGTGGTACCCGCCCACCTGCTGGCCGCCCTGCTGGGCCAGGACGCCACGGTCACCCTTCCGGTGCTGGAGCGGGTGGGGGTGGCCCCGCTCTCGGTGCGTAACAAGGCTCAGGATCTCCTGGGCAAGCTGCCGCGCAGCTATGGCAGCGGCGACCCGCAGCTGGGCCGGGAAGCCACCAACGTCCTCAACCGGGCCGACCAGGAGCGGCAAACCCTCGGTGACGAGTACCTGTCGGTCGAACACCTCCTACTGGCGTTGGCGGACCTGGTGGGCGTGTCCCACGACGACCTCCTCGCCGCCCTGCGCGAGGTGCGCGGGAGCCACCGGGTGACCAGCGCCAACCCGGAGGAGTCCTACCAGGCCCTCGAGAAGTACGGTCGGGACCTGACCGCCGACGCTCGCAGCGGGAAGCTGGACCCGGTCATCGGCCGCGACGAGGAGATCCGGCGGGTCATCCAGGTGCTCTCCCGCCGCACCAAGAACAATCCCGTCCTCATCGGCGAACCCGGCGTTGGCAAGACCGCCATCGTGGAGGGCCTGGCCAACCGCATCGTGGCCGGCGACGTCCCCGACAGCCTCAAGAACAAGCGGGTTCTAGCCCTCGACCTCTCGTCGATGGTGGCCGGATCGAAATATCGCGGTGAATTCGAGGAGCGCCTCAAGGCGGTGCTCAAAGAGATCACCGACGCCCAGGGCGAGATCATCACC
>DASXZS010000182.1:0-3089 GCA_036501785.1 Acidimicrobiales bacterium
CGACAGCAAGGAGGCGCAATCGTGATTCCCGCCGCGTTCGATTACCGGCGGGCCCAGTCCGTCGATGCCGCCGTCGGTCTGCTCGCGGAGCATGGCGACGACGCCAAGCTGCTGGCGGGCGGGCATTCGCTGCTCCCGCTCATGAAGCTGCGGTTGGCGGCCCCGGCTGTGCTCGTCGACATCGGCCGCCTGGCCGACCTCTCCTACGTTCGGGCCGAAGGCGAACGGGTGTCGATCGGCGCCCTGACCCGCCATCGCGACCTCGAGACCAGCGAAGTGCTGCGCACCCACGCCCCCCTCCTGGCCCACGTGGCCGGCCAGGTCGGCGATCCCCAGGTCCGCCATCGCGGCACCATCGGCGGGTCCGTCGCCCACGGCGACCCGGCCTCCGACCTGCCGGCCGCCTGCCTGGCCCTCGACGCCACCTTCACCGCGGTGGGCCCCAACGGGACCCGCCAGGTGGCGGCAACGGAATTCTTCCGCGGCTTCCTCGAGACCGCTCTGGAGCCCGACGAGGTGCTGACGGAGATCAGCGTGGCCAAGATGGACGGAGCGGGCTGGTCGTTTCAGAAGTTCAACCGGCGGGCGCAGGACTGGGCCATCGTCGGGGTAGCGGCCGTGACCGGATCGCGGCCTGGCATCGGGCTCGTCAACATGGGACCGGTGCCGCTGCGAGCCGGCGCGGTGGAGGCGGCCCTGGCCGGCGGGGCCTCCGCCAGCGAAGCCGCGGCCCACGCCGCCGACGGGCTCGACCCCCCGGAGGACCTCAATGCCAGCCCCGAGTACCGCCGCCATCTGGCCCAGGTGCTGGTCCGCAGGGCTCTGGAGGAGGCCGGCACCGCGTAACCTGGGAGGGTGACCGCGCCCGCTCGTGCCGAACTCTCGGTAGAGGACGTCGCCGCCGCGCTTGCCGGCCAGGGCTACCTGGCCGACGAAGGCCTGGCGACGTCCATCTTCCTGGCCCTGGCTCTGCACCGGCCGCTGCTCCTCGAAGGCGAGGCCGGCGTCGGCAAGACCGAGGTGGCGAAGGTGCTGTCCTCGTGGACGGGCGGGGAGCTGTTGCGGCTGCAGTGCTACGAGGGCATCGACGTCTCCCAGGCCGTCTACGAGTGGGACTACGCCCGCCAGCTCCTTCACCTCCGGGCCGCGGAGGCGGGCGGCGCCGGCGCCGCGGAGGACGACGTGTACAGCGAGCGGTTCCTCGTCCGACGGCCCCTGCTGGCGGCCATCGACCATGCGGCCGCCGCCCCGCCGGTGCTGCTCATCGACGAGGTGGACCGCTCCGACGACGAGTTCGAGGCGTTCCTGCTGGAGTTCCTGTCGGAGTATGCGGTGACGGTTCCGGAGCTCGGCACCTTCCGAGCGGAGGAGCCGCCGGTCGTCATCATCACGTCCAACCGCACCCGCGACGTGCACGACGCCCTCAAGCGCCGCTGTCTGTACCACTGGGTCGAGCACCCGGACTTCGAGCGGGAGGTGGCCATCATCCGGCTGCGGGCCCCCTCGGCGCTGCCCGAGCTGGCCCGCCAGGTCGCCGCCGCGGTGGAGGCCCTCCGCGACCAGCATCTGTACAAGCCGCCCGGCGTGGCCGAGTCCATCGATTGGGCCGCGGCCCTGGCCGCACTGGGGTGCAGCCGTATCGACGAGCGCACCCTCGACCTCACCCTCGGCACCGTCCTCAAGTATCAGGAGGATCAGGCCCGGGTGCGGGCCGCGGGCATCGACGAGCTGGTCCGCGCCGCCCTGGGGCGCGGCGCCTGAGCCGGCGCCGGCGGCTGTAGACGGTGGCTGAGGCCGAGCGGATCGTGGCCGGTTTTGCCCGGGCCCTCCGCGCCCAGGGCTTGTCCGTGCCGATCGGCACCGTGGTGCTGTTCGGCGAGGCTCTGGCGCGTGTCGGCCTGCAGTCCCGCCAGGCCGTGTACTGGGCCGGGCGCGCCACCTTGGTCCGACAGGTGGAGGACGCGCCGGTCTATGACCGGGTCTTCGCCGCCTATTGGGAGGACCACCTCGTCGACGGGGCGCCCGCGGCGGTGCCGGCGGGGACGCCGCTCACGCTGGCCATCGACGATGAGGACGACGCCGACAATCGCCCCGACGGAGATGACGGGGACGGGCCCGGGGATGACGTGCTGGCGGTGCGCTACTCGGCGGTGGAGATCCTCCGCCACCAGGACCTGTCGGCGCTGACCGCGGCGGAGTGGGCCGAGGCTCAGCGCCTCATCTCGGCGCTGGGGATCGCCGCCGAGACCCGACCGTCCCGGCGCACCCGGCCCTCGCGCCACCGCTCGGGCGGCCACCCGGATGTGCGGGCCACCATGCGGCGCAACATGCGTACGGGCGGGGTGCCCATCCGGCGGTCGTGGCGGGCACCGGTGGACCGGCCCCGCCGCCTGGTCCTCCTGCTGGACGTGTCCGGGAGCATGGAGCCCTACGCCCGGGGCCTGGCCCGCTTCGCCCACGCCGCGGTGGCCGCCCGCCGGGCTGGTCGGGTCGAGGTCTTCACCATGGGTACCCGCCTGACCCGGGTCACCAGGGAGCTCACCGGCCGGGACCCTGACGCGGCCCTGCTGTCGGCCGCCCGCTCGGTGAGCGACTGGTCGGGAGGGACCCGGCTGGGCGACACCCTGCAGGAGTTCAACGACGACTGGGGCGTGCGGGGCTTGGCGCGCGGCGCCATCGTGGTCATCTGCAGCGACGGTTGGGATCGCGGGGACCCCGATCTGATCGGTTCCGAGATGCGCCGGCTGGCTCGAGTGGCCCGCCGGGTGGTCTGGGTCAACCCCCTCAAGGCGTCGCCGGGGTACGCCCCGCTGGCCCGTGGGATGGCCGCGGCCCTCCCGTTTGTTGATCAGTTTGTGGAAGGTCATGCGGTGTCCTCGCTGGAGCGCCTGGCGGAGATCATCGCTGGCCGCGAGGCGGAGGAGCGGCACTCATGAAGGATCTGTTGCCCGACATCGAGCGGTGGCGGGGAGAAGGCAAGCGGGTGGCCCTGGCCCGGGTGGTGGGCCTCGAGGGTTCCGGCCCGAGGCTGCCTGGCGCGGCCATGGTGGTCTCGGACGCCGGCGAGGTGGCGGGGTCGGTGTCCGGCG
>DASXZS010000183.1:0-6906 GCA_036501785.1 Acidimicrobiales bacterium
GAGGAGCTGACCGACCTGGTCGAAGAGGCCGTGCTGGCGGAACTGGACCGCCTCAGCGAGCGGGGGGGAGTGCTCGGCGCCATGGAGACCGGCTACCAGCGGGGCCGCATCCAGGACGAGTCGATGCTCTACGAGTCGAAAAAGCACGACGGCAGCCTCCCCCTGATCGGCGTCAACACCTTCCGCAACCCCGCCGGCGACTCCGTGCCCGATCATCTGGAGCTGGCTCGGTCCTCCGACGAGGAAAAAGACAGCCAGCTGCGGCGGCTGGAGGCCTTCCATGTCGCCCACGCCGGCGCCCGGCCGGCCGCCCTGGACCGGCTGCGGGACGCCGCCCTCAACGGGGGGAACGTGTTCGCGGTCCTCATGGACGCAGTCCGGGTGTGCAGCCTGGGCGAGATTACCGACGCCTTGTTCGAAGTCGGGGGCCGCTACCGCCGCAACGTGTAGGTAGCCTGTCGGGCGCCTATGACCACCACCTACGAGCTCTCGCATCTGCGCGCCCTGGAGGCCGAAGCGGTCCACATCTTCCGTGAGGTGGCCGCCGGGTTCGAGCGCCCGGTCTTACTCTTCTCCGGTGGGAAGGATTCGGTGGTCATGCTGCACGTGGCGGCCAAGGCCTTCTGGCCCGCCCCGCTGCCGTTCCCGGTCATGCACGTCGACACCGGCCATAACCTCGACGAGGTGATCACTTTCCGGGACGCAACCGTGGCCCGGATGGATGTCCGCCTGGAGGTCGGCCGGGTTCAGGACGACATCGACGCCGGCCGGGCGGTGGAGGAGACCGGGCCCCGGGCCAGCCGTAACCGCCTCCAGACCGTCACCCTGCTGCGAGCCATGCAGGAGCACCGCTTCGACGCGGTATTCGGCGGGGCCCGCCGGGACGAGGAGAAGGCCCGGGCCAAGGAGCGGGTCTTCAGCTTCCGCGACGAGTTCGGGCAGTGGGATCCCCGCAACCAGCGGCCCGAGCTGTGGAACCTGTACAACGGGTCGCACCGCAAGGGCGAGCACATCCGGGTGTTCCCACTGTCCAATTGGACCGAGCTGGACATCTGGCAGTACATCCTCGACGAGCAGGTCCCCCTGCCCTCGCTGTACTACGCCCACCGGCGGCAGGTCTTCGAGCGCGACGGCATGCTGCTGGCGGTGTCACCGTACGTGACCCTGATGGATGGCGAGGAGCCGTTCGAGGCGACAGTCCGCTTCCGGACGGTCGGCGATGCCACCTGCACCGGTTGTGTGGAGTCTGCGGCGTTCACTCCCGAACAGGTGGTGGCGGAAGTGGCGGCCTCCCGGCTGACCGAGCGGGGGGCGACCCGCGCCGACGACCGTATTTCCGAAGCCGGGATGGAAGACCGCAAGAAAGAGGGGTACTTCTAGTGCCGGGTTCCTCTAAATGACAGAGCTGCTGCGCCTGGCGACGGCCGGCAGCGTGGACGACGGGAAGTCGACACTCATCGGGCGGCTGCTCTTCGACTCCAAGTCCATCTTCTCCGACCAACTCGACGCTGTTGAGCGAACCAGCCGGGAGCGGGGCGACGGCTACACCAACCTGGCCCTCCTCACCGACGGGCTCCGGGCCGAGCGCGAGCAGGGCATCACCATCGACGTGGCCTACCGCTACTTCGCCACCCCCCGCCGCAAGTTCATCATCGCCGACACCCCGGGCCACATCCAGTACACCCGCAACATGGTCACCGGGGCGTCTACCGCGGACCTGGCCCTCATCCTTGTCGATGCTCGCAACGGGGTGCTCGAACAGTCCCGCCGGCACGCCTTCGTCGCCAGCCTGCTGGGCATTCCCCACTTTGTCGTCTGCATCAACAAAATGGACCTGGTCGACTGGTCGCCGGATCGCTTCGAAGAGATCCGAGACGAGTTCCGCAACTTCGCCATGAAGCTGGAAGTGCACGACCTCACCTTCATCCCCGTGTGCGCCCTGCACGGCGACAACATCGTGGGGCGCAGCGCCAACATGCCCTGGTACGAGGGCACCCCGCTCCTGCACCATCTCGAGGACGTCCACATCGCCTCGGACCGCAACCTCATCGATGCCCGCTTCCCGGTCCAGTACGTCATTCGGCCCCAGCGCGGCACCGACCACGACCTGCACGACTACCGCGGCTACGCCGGGACCGTCGCCGGCGGGATCTTCAAGCCCGGTGACGAAGTGGTGGCCCTGCCCTCGGGCTTCACGTCCAAAGTGGCGGAGGTGCGGGGCCCGGGCGGCGAGGCCTTGACCGAGGTCTTCCCCCCGCAGGCGGTGACCCTGCGCCTGGCCGACGACCTCGATATCGGCCGGGGCGACATGATCTGCCGGCCCCACAACCGGCCGTTCGTGGGCCAGGACATCGACGCCATGGTGTGCTGGTTCGGCGACCAGTCCTCCCTGGCCGCGGGGGCCCGCTACAAGGTGCTGCACACCACCCGGTCGGTGCTGGCCCGCGTCGAGCACCTCGACTACCGCCTCGACGTCAACACCCTGCACCGGGACGAGACCGCCACCGCGTTGTCGCTCAACGAGATCGGGCGGGTGCGGCTGCGGACCCAGGCCCCCCTCATGTTCGACGCCTACCGGCGTAACCGCTACACCGGCGGGTTCATCCTGGTCGACCCGGCCACCAACAACACCGTGGCCGCCGGCATGATCATGGGCGCCGAGCAGGCCAACGTCACCAACGTGGTCTGGCACGCCAACGCCGTGCGGCGCGAGGAGCGCGCCGGGCGGGGCGTAACGGTGTGGCTCACCGGGTTGTCGGGTTCGGGGAAGTCGACGGTCGCGGTGGAGGTGGAACAGAAGCTGGTGGCGGCCGGCCAACCCGCCTATCTGCTCGACGGGGACAACCTGCGGCACGGGCTCAACGCCGACTTGGGTTTCAGCGCCGCCGATCGCGCCGAGAATGTCCGCCGGGTGGGCGAAGTCGCCCGGCTCTTCGCCGACGCCGGCCTGGTGGCCGTGGTGTCCCTGGTCAGCCCCTATCGGGCCGATCGCGACCGCGTTCGCGCCGCCCATCAGGCGGCCGGATTGCGCTTCGTGGAGGTGTTCGTCGACACCCCGCTGGACATCTGCGAGGCGCGCGACCCCAAGGGCATGTACGCCAAGGCCCGGGCCGGGGAGATCAGCGGGTTCACCGGCATCGACGATCCCTACGAGGCGCCCACCAACCCGGACCTGGTGCTCCGGCCCGGCCACGGCAGCCCGTCGGCCATGGCCGACTGGGTGATCTCCCGGCTGGACGGTTGACGGCCGACGCCCGCCTGGCGGCCGACTTGGCCCAGGCGGCGGGGGAGTTGCTGCTGACGATCCGGGCCGAGGGCGCCGACGGCAAGCGGGGTGACCGCGAGTCCAATGAGCTGCTCCTCGCCCGGCTGGCCGCGGCGCGGCCCGAGGACGCCGTCCTGTCGGAGGAGTCGACCGACAACCCGGCCCGCCTTGACGCGGCCCGGGTGTGGATCATCGACCCCTTGGACGGGACCCGGGAGTTCTCCATGCCCGGGCGCGACGACTGGGCCGTGCACGTGGCGCTGTGGCAGGCCGGCGCCGGCATCGCGGCCGCCGCGGTGGCGATGCCGGCGACCGGCGAAGTCTTCACCACGGACCCGCCCCCTAGCCTGCCGGGAGCGACGTCGGGCCGGCCGCGCCTCCTGGTCAGCGACAGCCGGCCGCCGGCCTGGGCGCCCGCAGTTGCGGCCGCGATTGGCGGCGACGTGGTGGCCATGGGGTCGGCCGGGGCCAAGACGATGGCGGTGGTGCGCGGTGACGCCACCGCCTACGTGCACGCGGGTGGGCAGTGGGAGTGGGACTCAGCCGCGCCCGTCGGGGTGGCGTTGGCGGCCGGGCTGCATGCTTCCCGTATCGACGGAGCGCCGCTCCTCTACAACCAACCCCACCCGTACCTGCCGGACCTGCTGATCTGTAGCCCCCAGTTGGCGGGGCCCCTGCTCGCGGCCCTGGGCCCATACCGCTAGTACGGTCCCGCTCGTGGCCGACCCGTCCGAGAACCTCAGCCGGGCGTCGTACTTCGCCGCCGCCATGGACGTCCTGGCCGAGGAGGGCGCGTCGGGGGTGACGATCGCCGCCCTGTGCGCCCGCCTCCAGGTGACGAAGGGCTCGTTCTACTACCACTTTCGGGGCCGTAGCGACTTTGTCGCCGCCCTGCTCGACTACTGGGCTACCGAGCACGCCTCCCGGCTCATCCGCATCTCGGAGTCGGTCGAGGATCCGATCAAGCGCATCTCCGTGCTCAAGAACATCGCGGTCGGCCTCCCACACGGCGCCGAAGCGGCCATCCGGGCCTGGAGCTCCCAGGATCCCGACGTGGCCGCCGTCCAGGCGCGTGTCGACCAGTCCCGCGAGCGCCACTTGCACGACTCCTGCCTGGCTGCCGGCGTGCCCGATCCCCGGGCCGCCACCCTGGCCACCATGTCCTTGAGCCTCCTGATCGGCATCCAGCAGCTGCGGCGCCCGGCCGCGCCGGAACTGGTGGCCGCCGTCTTCGGGGAGCTGGAGCAGTTGGTCCTCGGCGCGGTCTTACGCTGACGGCGGCGCCAAGACGCGGTCGCGTTCCGTCCGGCGAGGGCGCCGGCCGAGGTAGCGTCGTCGGTGGAACGGTCACGGATGGGGGAGTCACATGAAGCTTGATGCCGACGCCGCCGGGATGGACGCGGCGCGACTGTCTCGCCTCGACGACCACCTGCAGGCGCGCTACATCGAACCCGGCAAGATCGCCGGCTGCCAGGTGGCGGTGGTGCGCCGGGGCAGCCTGGCCCATTTCTCGTCGCTCGGCTACGCCGACCGGGAGCGACAGGTGCCGGTGTCGGCCGACACCATCTGGCGGATCTACTCCATGACCAAGCCGATCACCGGGGTGGCGCTGATGTCGCTGTACGAGCGCGGTCTCTTTCAGCTCACCGACCCGGTGTCGACGCTGATCCCGTCGTGGACGGATCTCCGAGTGGCCGAAGATGCGCCGGACGGCACCCGGCGCCTGGTCGAGCCACAGCGGCCGATGCAGATCCGGGATCTGCTCATGCACACGGCTGGGCTCGGTTACGGGCGAGACAACGCCGATCTCGACCTGGGCCCGATCGGCGACCGTGGCACGGCGCCGTCGGTCCGTTTCGACCAGGATCTGGAGACGATGGTGGCTCGGTTGGCCGGCTCCCCGCTTCGCTTCCATCCCGGCACCCACTGGCTCTACTCGCTCGGCATCGACGTATGCGGCCGCCTGGTCGAGATTCTGTCCGGCCGGCGCTTCGACGAGTACCTGGCTGCCGAGGTGTTCGGCCCGCTCGGCATGCTCGACACCGGCTTCTCGGTGTCGCCGGCCGACGCCGGTCGGCTGGCAGCCAGCTACGCCCGCAACTCCCGCAAGGAGCTGGTGCTGGTCGACGATCCCGCATCCAGCCCGTATCTCAGCCCACCCAGCTTTCTCTCCGGCGGCGGCGGGCTGGTGGCCACCACGGCCGACTACGTGCGGTTCTGCCAGATGCTCCTCGGCGCCGGCGAAGCCGACGGGCGGCGGCTGCTGGGCCGCAAGACCGTGGAGTTGATGACCATCAACCACCTGCCCGGTGGGGGGCAACTCGGCGATCTCGCCCTCGAGGGCGGGTACGGCGAGGTGGGCTTCGACGGGATGGGATTCGGGCTGACCATGGCCGTCAACCAGGGGCCGGCCCAGACTGGGGTGATCGGCTCCGCCGGCGAGTACATGTGGGGAGGAGCCGCCTCGACCCTGTTCTGGGTGGATCCGGCGGAGGAGTTGATCGTGGTGTTCATGACCCAGCTGCTGCCGTCGGGAACGTTCAACTTCCGGGGCCAGCTCAAGGCCCTCGTATACCCGGCCATCGTCGACTAGGGACGCCGCGGCTCACTCGTTCCGAGCCACCCGGCCACCTCGGGGCCGGTGATGCGCTCGATCAGCGGTCAACACAGCTCGCCAAGCGATAATCGCTTGACGAGTCCGGCCTTCGCGGGTGTACTCCAAGACGTCGCCACCGAGGCGGCCGGAGCTGACCGACGGGAGGTGGTGACCGATGACCGTGTCCGCGAGCGTCGTCGCGTCGCACCTCGCAGTCGGCTAAACGCAGGCTCCGAAGCGCGACGCCGCTGATCCCGGATGGTGCATCCGGGGCTCACGGTCCTGTTCGCCTTCCCTCGGAGGTCCTGCGTTGTCCAACCGATCTCATCGGGCGCGCTCCGGGACGCGCCCACGCGGCGGTGGCCGCTGGTCGTTCCGCTGCCGTCATTGCCAGCTCGACGTGCCACTCGACGCGCCGGGCACGAGCCACCGCAACCATTGCCCGAGCTGCCTGTGGAGTTGTCACCTCGACGATGATGTCGCCGGCGACCGGGCCGCCGACTGCGGATCGTCCATGGAGCCGATCGCCATCACCGTCCGGGGCGCCGGCGAGTGGGTCCTCGTCCACCGGTGCCTGGGCTGCGGGGAGGTCCACCTCAACCGGAGCGCGGCAGATGACCATCCGCTCCTGTTGTTGCGCCTGGCCGTGCGGCCGCTGGCTCAGCCCCCTTTCCCGCTCGAGCGCCTACGCCAGCTGTGACTCGGGGGTGGGTCGGCGGCGGCACCATCCACCGTCCGTGGTGCGCCCCTCCGGCCGGAATCCCGTGCGGTCTCACGGTCCCATTCTCTGACCGTTTCGTCTATCTCTGACGGCTCAAGTGTCTCAGAGACCCACAAGTCGTCAGAAGTGGACGAACCCGTCAGAGAACGGGCGAAATGGTCAGAAGTCGCCGCGGGACGGCCCCGAACCCCCGCGCCCCGCCGGCCCCGAACGCCGCCGCCCCGCCGGCCCCGAACGCCCCCCGCCGGCCCCCCGCCCTGGCCCCGAACGCCCGCCGGCCCCGCCGGCCCGCCGGCCCCGCCGGCCCCGCCGGCCCCGCCGGCC